>NZ_JAMXRY010000008.1:0-132838 GCF_024124525.1 Halomonas sp. OfavH-34-E
GGCGGACCCGGCGTGCGCCGCGAGGGACCTGCTGACGGCCTGGGAAGGCTGAACCGGCCTGGGAGCCCGGCCAGGCAGCCCACCGCCGAACGCGACCCTCAGACGCGAGGCCCGACCCTTCGACGCCCATGGACCATTGCGGCGATCAGGTTGTCGCCCAGTCGTCGCCCCTCCAGGATGGCGCCGCCCACGTGCAACGGCACCAGACACAGTACCGCCGTGGCGAGGCCCTCGTGCAGCTCCTCCATCCAGTGCACATCGTGGAAACGCTCGGTGTGCACCATCAAGATGCCGGTGGTACCGAGCCCCACCAGCAAGGCCAGCATCAGCAACATCATCACCGCCCCCAGCGGGGTATGGGTGATGCGCTGAGGGGAACTGTTTTCCTTTGCTTCCTGTGCTGCGGCCTGTCTCTTGAGCGCCGCTCCAAGGCGCGAGGGTGTCGGCCAGAAGCTCGACCAGCGCACCGACCAGGGCCCCACCAGCCCCCAGACGACACGCAGCCCTATCAGCCCCATCAGGGTGTAGCCGATATAACGATGAGGGCCAATTTCGGCGTAATTGAGGGCAAACCCCAGCACCAGCGCCCAGTGAAAGACGCGGACCAACGGGTCCCACACCTTGATCTGCCGGCTTTTTGAATGTGACGGAATCGATGCCATCGTCCTGCTCCCTGAAGGTGATACGCCTTGTCGCGTAACAGGCAGCCTGACGGCAGCAACTTAAGGCAAGCTTAGGACGGCAAGTGCCCAGCTCAGGCCGAAGGGCGCCGCTTGAGGCTGGTGCGCCCCTCCTGGTAGGCGATCGCCAGGCCGCTGGCGATGATCAGGGTGCCGCCGATCAGCACCCCGAGATCCGGCACCTCGTCCCAGATCATCCAGCCGAGCAGGACCGCCCACAGCATGGCGGTATAGTCGAAGGGGGCGGCGATAGCGGCCGGAGCGTGACGAAAGGCCAGGGTAATAAAGGCGGTGGCGCCGACCCCGAGCACCCCGGACATGAGAAAGGCCGGCCAATGCTCCAGCGCCGGCGCCTGCCATACCAGCGGCAGGGCGACGCCGGTCACCACAAAGGGCACCAGGGTCATGTAGAACACCATCGCCCACAGGTGCTCGCGGGCGCCGTAGCGCCGAGCGGTGATCATCATCAAGGCATAGAACACCGCCGCCCCGAGCATCGACAGAGCACCCAGCGAGATGCCTTCACTGCCTGGACGCACGATCACCAATACACCGGCAAAGCCCACCAACGACGCCAGCACCACCGGCACGCTCACCCGCTCGCCCAGCAGCGGGACCGACAGCAGGCTGACAAACAGCGGCGCGGCGAAGGCGATGGCGGTGCCCTCGGCGAGCGGCATCATCGTCAACCCCAGCACGAAGCAACCCATGGTGCCGGTATAGATCAGACCACGGATCAGATGCACCCCAGGACGTCGGGTCGACAGGGTGCGTAGGCCGCCCCCCTGGTGCGCCAGCAGCATGATCAACGGCAACGACACCAGGGTGCGAAAGAAGATGATCTGCAACGGCGAATGCACCTCGCCGAGCCACTTGGAAATGGCGTCACCGAGCGCCAGGCACAGCACGCCAAGACACATGAACCCGATACCCTTGAACGATGATCCCATGCTCTCCTCCCTGTCCGCAGCACTGATGGCAAGTGGCTCACGACCACCATCTACCTGACCTAAAAACGAACCCCGCCGGCACGGGGCCGACGGGGGTAACAGGGACAACGTTAGGGGGCGAACGCTTCGCTGGCAAGAACAGACGCACCAGAACTGTGCACTGGTGTATGCCATGCAGCAAAAGGCCCGCCAGAGGCGGGCCTTGTCGGAGAACGACGTGAAGGTGGCGCGAACTGACGCTTAGAGGCTGGCCTGAACGACCATGCAGTCCATGCCCTGCTGCAGCAGTCGCCGACAGGCCGAACGGGCCTGGCCTTCCTGCAGGTCCACCACGCGGGCACGGTAGATGTTGGCATTGTCGGCTCGCGCCACCGCTACCCGGGCGTGGGCCATCTCGCCCGCCAGACGATCGGCCGCCTGGCTGGCCTGGCTGCGCGCGCTGTCCATGTCGCTGAACGCCCCCACCTGGACCCCCCAGTCGCCGGTCTGCGCGATGGTGCTGTTCGCATTCGCGCTGGTGGTGTTCGTGCTCGCCACGCTGGACGGCGCGCTGGACGGCGCGCTCGACACGGAACTCGACACAGGGCTGGGCTCAGGCCTCGCCGCTGCCGCGTCGGGCACCGAGGCCGCCACCGGAATCGATGCCAGGGCGGGTGCCGAGGCACTCGGCTGGTCGATCAGGTTGCGCAGCGGGTCGGGACCGGACGAAGAACGACGCGAATCGGAGATGATCGGGGCGGCGGACTCGAAGCGCACCGGCGCTGTCGCCGACTGGCGGCTGGCCAGCGTCGGCGTGGCCGGACGAACCACGGTCTCGACCCGTGACGGCCGCACCGCGGTCGATGGCACCTGAGCGACACGGCTCGGCGTCGGCGCAGAGATCAACCCACGCTGGCGAGGCGCCATCAGTTCGCCACCGGAGACGTCGGTATTGGCAAGGAAACCACGACCGTCGACCAGCGAAGCCCGCAGGAAGCCACGGTCGAGCAGGCTCATCATCTGCTCATCCCTGGAAGCGGCGGTGTAGCCGCCCATGACCACCGCCACCATGCGCCGTCCATTGCGCGTGGCCGAGGTCGCCACATTGAAACCGGAGGCGCGAATGAAGCCGGTCTTGAGACCATCGGTGCCCGGGTACTTGGTCAGCAGACGGTTGTGACCGGTGTGACGAGTGCCACGCCAGGTGAACTCGGTAAGAGAGAAGTAGGGGTAATACTGGGGGAAGTCCAGCATCAGACGGCGCGCCAGGATGACCATGTCCCGCGCCGTGGTGACCTGGCCGGAGTTGGGCAGGCCCGAAGCGTTGCGGAAGGTGGTGTTATTCATGCCCAGGCTGCGCGCCTTGCGGGTCATCATGTCGGCGAAGTGAGACTCGGAACCGCCCAGGGACTCGGCCACCACCACCGCCACGTCATTGGCGGAGCGCACGACCAACGCCTGGATGGCCTTCTCCACCGGGATGCTGTCACCGGGCTTGAGCCACAGCTTGGTCGCCGGCATCGAGGCCGCATGGGAAGAGACCGGCAGCGGCTGGCCCAGACTCATGGTACGACCGTCCAGAGCCTCGAACAGCATATAAAGGGTCATCATCTTGGTCAGTGAGGCCGGATAGCGGCGCTCATCGGCGTTTTCCGCGTACAGGATCTCATGACTCTCGGCGTCCACCACGATGCCTGCGTAGCGCGGATTGCCTGCCTGGGCGGACTGCACCACCATCAGACAGGTCACCACCAGCGCGACCAGCATCGTCAGCGAACGCCACCCGGAATTCCTTGTGGTCACCATTTATCCAAACCCCTGCGATTTCCAGACTGCACTGACGGCATTATGACCCACTTGACCGGCCTGTACAGGCCAAATTGGCGAGCGTTCACCATCATTCTCGGCATTATATAGACCATTTCGGGCGAACCAGCCGTTCATGCAGGCGCCTTTGTCGTCGTCCACTTGGGCAAAAGCCGGAGCGGGCCTACTCCTGCGCGCTTGCGTCAGGTCAAACTCCCGCACGGGCCAGCAGCGCCTCGGTATCAACGCTATCACGCTGGGCCGGCGTCAAGAAGCGTTCGGCGTAGTCGCTGTAGATCCGCTGCTCCAGCATCAGCCGGAAGATCTCGGGGTCCAGATGGCCCTCCCGCACCATGTCGGCCAGCGTCGCCAGTGCCCGGGAAAGGGTCATGGCCGACTTGTAGGGGCGGTCCGCGGCGGTCAAGGCCTCGAACACGTCCGCCATCACCATGACCCGCTCCTCGAGGCTGGCGTCCTTCATCGCCAGTCGGCGTGGATAACCGGTACCGTCCATGCGCTCGTGATGATTGCCGGCGATGGCCGGGACCCGACGCAGGTGCGCGGGCCAGGGCAGCGCCTCGAGCATCATGATGGTCTGGACCACGTGCTCCTGGATGCGGAATCGCTCGACCTCGTTGAGGGTGCCGCGGGACACCCTGAGATTGAAAAGCTCGCCCTGATGGCCGGCCAGTTCACTGGGCCGCATGTCGAAACGCCAGACATTGTCGGGGTCGTCCGGCGCCACCGCCGGGCGAGAGCGGTGCCAGGGAATCTCGTGACGTGGCAGGTCGGCCAGCAGGCGCTCCTCCGCGGGCAGCCTGCGCAGGGGTTCGCGGGACATGCGCTTGAGCTCATCTCGCGACACCCCGAGCCGATCATCGAAGCGCCGCCACCAGCGCCACTCGGCGATGACGGTCAGGCGCTCCAGCAGCTCATCGCTGATGGCCTCGCCCCCCCGATTGGCCTCGGCCACGCATTCGAAGGCTGCGATCAACTCCTGCTGTCGCGCATGGCGCCGTCGCTCCAGCGTCACCGGATCGCCACCGTGGGCGCGCCCCTGCCAGTAGGCCACGTCGGCATCGCGCCACAGCACCTCGAAGCGGGTGCGAATCTCATGGATACGGTCGTAGCGGGCCTCGAGCTTGGTGGCCTTTTCCATCACCTCGTCGGGAATCGCCAGCTTGCCGCAGTCATGCAGCCAGGCCGCCAGATGGAAGGCGCTGCGGCGGGTCGCGTCGAAGTGAGTCTCGGCGTATACCCCGTGCTCGCTGCGATCGATGCCCTCGACGATCATCTCTGCCAGTACCGGCACTCGCGAGCAGTGGCTTCCGGTATGCGGCGACTTGGCGTCGATGGCATGGGCCACCAGCTGGACGATGCCCTCCAGTAGACGCGCCTCACCGCGCAGCAGTCGCCTCAGGTCGATGGCCACCGCTGCCGCCGCCGACACTTCGGCGACGAAGGCACGCCAGTGAGCGTCGTCATCGTCCAGCGAGCGCCGCGCCAACGCCAGCAGACCCAGCGTCGCTCCCTCCCGGTTACGCAGCGGCTGCAACAGATAGCCGGCCGCCTCAAAGCGCTCGATCAGCGCCTCGAGCTCGGCCTCGGAGCCTTCCTGCAGTCGCAGCTCCCGACTCCGTGGGTCCGCATCGGGGTCCCTCGCCTCCCCCTCCCTGGCGATCCGAGCGAAGCGTCCCTCGTCCTGTTCATCGGCCAGGTAGATGGCCCCGGCGCGACTGCCGGTGCCGCGCAGCAGATCCTCGAGAATGCTGGTCAGCATGCGATCCAGGCGTGGCTCGCTGTTGAGCACCCGGGTGATGCGTCCAAAGCCCTCGATACCACGCGCCAGCCGGCGCAGTGCCACGCTGAGCCCGCGCACCTCGGTCACCCGCGAGCCGACACCGTCGCAGGCGGAAAAATCGTAGCGCCCGAGCGCCTCGACCTGTCCGGACAACTCCCGCAATGGACGCCCCAGTCGTCGTCCCAGCAGCACCCCCAGCGGCAACAAGGCCAGTGTCACGGCCCCCGCCAGCAACGAACTCTCCAGCATCATCTGGCGCACATCGGAGGTCAGCTCGTCTTCCGGGACCGCTGCCATCAGCCGCGTGGCCTCGCCCCCCAGGGTGACAAAGGGCAGCACCAGCCCCCACCACTGGCGACCGTCATGGGACAACCGCCGCGGCGGCTGGTCGACGTTCGTGCTCAACAATTGCGCCAGCACCGGCATGGCCAGATCCTCGAAAGAGGACAATTGGCGGGCGTTGCCGAGCCCAGGATCCAGTGTGGCGTCCAGGGTGGTCGCCAGCGCCTGGCCGGAGGCGGTGACCACCGCCATGCGTGTCTGCGGCGTCAACCGCAGGTCATCCAGGCCGACGCCGAGGTCCCGCGAGGCGACATCCAGGCCGACCACGGCGTCACCGCTGCGGCGCGCCATGCTGATGCCGATTTCGCCAGTGTTGAAAAACACATAGGGAGCGGTCAGGAAAGGGGCGTCACCCTCGGGGGCCTGCTGAAACCAGGGACGGCTGCGCGGATCGAAGAAGTACTGGTCGAGTCGCTCGCGCCCGAGCGGAGCAAGCGATGGATCGAACAGATGCCATTCACTCTGCGGTGGCTGGCCAGGGCGTGCATCCACCACCAGCGCCAGGTAGGCCGCGTCCTGGCCGTCGTTGTTGACGAGGTCGGGTCGCTTGCTCTCGAGCATGCGATCCACCGCGCGAAACATCAGGAAGTCGCCGCTGCCATAGCCGATGTAGACGGCGTCGACCAGTCGATGGGCTTCCAGCGCCGCCCTCATCAGCGGCAACGCTGCCAGCCGGCCGTCCCAGTCGTCGGCCTCGCCCGGGGCCCCGTTGGCCAGCATGTCGATGGCCACCCGTGCCGGCCTCACCAGCGCCTGGGTACGCGCCTCCAGGGTGTCGACCAGCTGGGCCGAGGTCTCTTCCAGGGTCGCCCCCAGCGTGCGCTGGGACTGGTGCCAGGAGAACCCCAGCAGCGCCACCGCCATCACCACCATCACCCCGACGATAACGATACCGATCAGCCACTGCACCGGAATGACGAGTCGATGGCGGTACATGGTCGGACCTCTCGTGACGAGGCAAACGGGACTTTCAAGCGTGACGAAACGCCCTAAGCCGAAAGGGGTAGCGCTCTCTCCACTATATGTGCAGATCTGCAGACGCGTATCCCGAACACAGCGGCAGGCTCCACGTTAGGTCAACGCCGAGCTCGGGCCCGGATGGCATCGATATCGACCTGGTCGATCTGTCGGTCGGCCACAAAGGTATCGGCGTAGCGCCGCCACACGCCGCTATCCAGCAGCAACTCGAAGACCGCCGGGTCCAGGTGGCCGTCCTTGACCATGTCAGCCAGGATCTCCAGTGCGCGGGACAGCGGCAGGCCACTCTTGTAGGGACGATCGGAGGCGGTCAGCGCCTCGAACACATCCGCCAGCGCCATGATCCGCTCTTCCAGGCTGGCCTCGCCGAGTCGCAGCCGCCGCGGATACCCCTGTCCGTCCATGCGCTCATGGTGATTGCCGGCGATCTCCGGCACTCGCTTCAGGTGAGCGGGCCAGGGCAGAGACTCGAGCATGATGATGGTCTGGATCACGTGCTCCTGCATGCGGAAGCGTTCGACGTCGTTGAGCGTGCCCCGGGCGATGCACAGGTTGTAGAGCTCCCCCTGATGCTCCGCCAGGGACGGCGGCTCCATCGAAAAGCCCCAGTGATTGTCGGGGTCCTCGGGATGCACCGGGGGACAGGGACGCTGCCAGGCAATGCGATGACGGGGCAGATCGGCAAGCAGACATTCTTCTGAAGGCAAGGCGCGACGGGGTTCTTCGGCCATGTTGTCCAGTTCGGCCCGCGACAGCCCCAGGCGGTCATCGAAGTAACGCAGCCAGCGCCACTCGCCGATGGTCTTCAAGCGCTGGCAGTCGGCCTCGCTCATCGCCTCGCGGCCATGGTTGGCCTCGGCGACGCAGGCGTAGGCCTCCTGCAGCTCCTGGCGCCGACGCTGCAGTACCTGGTCAAGCTTTGTTGCTTCGCCCCCCTGGGCGATGGCGCGCCAGTAATCGAGTTCGGCGTCTCGCCACAGCACCTCGAAGCGGGTACGGATCTCGTGGATCCGGTTGTAACGGGTCTCGAGCTTGGTGGCCTTCTCCATGATGTGGTCTGGGGTGGTCAGCTTGCCGCAGTCGTGCAGCCAGGCCGCCAGGTGGAAGGTGGCGCGCTCTTCCTCGCTGAGGTGAACCGCAGCAAAAGGGCCCTGGCGCGCCCGGTCCACCTCATCGATCAGCATCTCCGCCAGCTGCGGTACCCGGGTACAGTGTCCACCGGTGTGGGGTGACTTGGCATCGGTGGCCCTGGCGACCAGCTGAATCATGGCGTCCAGCAGACGCGCCTCGCCCTCGAGCAGGCGGCGCATGTCGATGGCCACCGCCGCCACCGATGACACCTCGGCGACGAAGGTGCGCCACTGGTCATCATCCTGACCACCGTCCCGGTGCGCCAGCAGCAGTATCCCGAGACGCTTGCCGGCGCGGTCGCGCAGCGACTGCACCAGATACCCTTGCGCCTCCAGCGCTCGCCGCACCTCCAGCAGAGGGCCCGAGTCCTGGTCGACCTCGAGCGTCGCCGGCAAGGAGGCATCGCCCCATCCCTGACCCGCCTCGGCGACCGGCGACAGGCGGCCGGAACTGTCCTCATTGGCCAGATAGATGACCCCGTGGTGGCTGCCGGTGACGTTCAACAGCTCATCGAGGATGCCGTCGAGCATCACGTCGAGTCGGCGCTCGCGTCCCAGCATGCGATTGATGCGCCGAAACTCGCCGACGCGATGCACCAGAGTGTCCAGCGCACCGGACAGGTGAGCCACCTCGCGCACCCGGGAGTCGACCCCGCGATAGGCATCGAGGTCGAACTCGGAGATGGTCCGTACCTGCTCACCCAGTTCGCGCAGTGGGCGCCCGAGTCGGCGACCCAGCAGGATGCCGAGTGGCACCATCAGCGTCACCAGCCCCAGCGACAGCAACAGACGGTGCCACAGGGATTCACGCAGGCTCGCCATCAGCTCCCGCTCCGGCATGGCCACCAGCAGCCAGGCCAGTCGACTGCCGAGCATGTCGAAGGGCAGCGCCAGCCCCCACCAGTACTGCTCACCACAGAAGTAACGGACCGGCGTCGCCAGCACCCCCTGATCCTTGAGCTCGATCAACGGCGCCTCGCCCAGATCCTCCAGCGAGGTCCCCGGCAACAGCGCCGCATCCTTGTCCGCGTTGTGGGCGAGCACATCGCCCTCGGGGGTAGTGATGGCCAGCAGTGACCCCTGGGTGGTGGCAAACGCATGGATTTCCTTACCGAGATCCGCGGAGGTCATGTCGATGCCAAGCACGGCGCGTCCATCACGGGATCGCTGGGACAGGGTGACGCCCTGCTCACCGTTGGTGAAGAAGGTATAGGGCGCCGATAGCTGCGGGCCGTGCTCGTCCAGCGCCTGACGAAACCAGGGTCGATCGCGCGGGTCCAGGCCGTGGCTCTCGATGGCGATGCGACGTAGCTCCCTCGCCTCATCGTCGAGTACCTGCCAGTAGCCAGCCATGCCTTGCCGCCTGTCGCCGTGCAGGATCAGCGCCAGGTAAGTGCCACCGGCCAGATTCAATGAGTCGGATACTGCCCCGGGCGACAGTCGCTCGATGGCGCGAACCATCAGAAAGTCGCCGTTGTCGGAGCCGATGTAGGCGCCTCCCAGCACCTCCTGGGCGTCGACCACCGCCGCCAGCATGGGCAGTAGATGATCGCTTCGGGCACTGTCGAAGTTCTCGATGCTCGTTTCTCTGCTCAGCACACCGAGCATCGCCCTGGAAGGTTCGATCAGCGAGCGGGTCTTGACCTCCACCGTCGCCGACAGCTGCTGGCTGGATCGCTGCAGCGCCTCGACCAGCGAGTCCCGAGCCTGATCCCACGACTGCCACAGCAGCAGACCGGCCATCATCAGCGTCATGCCGACGATGGAGGCAGCGATAAGCCATTGGATCGGGAGTTCACGGCGGGCAAATAGAGGCATTGAAGGACTCGAGGGTGGCAGTCGACCAGCAGTGACGACTACCTATCACTCTATGCCAATTCAGCCGCTCTGGAGCGGGGGGCAACTACCCCCTATGCACTACTTCGCCCACATCTTTCGTCTTGACCCTCGCCCATGGCGGCCGTGCCTGCCCAGACGTTCAGGTCAGCAGCCGCGTCATGCCCAGCCACACCAGACGCAGCGACAGCGCGGTCAACACCACCCGGAATCCGGTGTCGAAACGCCGCTCCGACACGTGATGCAACAGGCGCAGTCCAAGCCAGGTGCCCAGCACCCCGACGCCGATCATCAGCAGGATCAACCACAGCCAGTCGGCGAACAGGAAACCGGCGACGCCGAAGACGAAGGCCTTGGTCAGGTGCTGGAAGGTCATGCAGGCGGCGAAGGTGGCCACCGTGCCCTGGCGGGAGTTGCCGTGCTGCTTGACGAAGGCCGCCACCATGGGCCCACTGGCGCCGACAAAGCTGGACAACAGGGTGGTGACGGCGCCGGCGATCAGGGTGCCCAGGCGGCCCAGGGCGCGCTTGGGCAGCCCCGGCCCCCACAGGGTATAGAGCACAAAGGCGGCAATCGACAGTTCCAGCACCCCGCTGGGCAGGCGGATCAGCAGCCAGCCGGCCACCAGGGCGCCGACCAGGGCACCGGGGACAAAGGTCGCCAGCAGCGGCCAGTGGACGTGCCGCCAGCTCATGGCCAGGCGTCCGCCGTTGGAGCCCAGCTGGACCATGCCATGCACCGGAATCAGCGCCGCCGCCGGCATCACCTGGGCCATGGTCATGATCAACAGGGTGCCGCCGCCCACGCCCAGCGACGCGCTGATCATCGAGGTGACACCGGACAGCAGGATCAGGCCGAGACTGACGACGGGGGACAGCGGCGAGATAGCGGCGAGCCACTCCATGGCGACAAACTCCTGAGACAAGAAAAGCCAGAAGCTTACCTTTGTGTGCCACGGCTCGCACTCGCTGACGACCTGCCCGCCAACATCGCCTCGCTACCCGCAACGCCAACGCCAACGCCGATCGATCTTCCGGGCGGAAGATCGATCGGCGCGGGTACTTTCCGTGAAGGCAAGAGCCGTGACGACAGGATCAGCGATGGGCACATTCAGCGGCTGATACAGAGAAGAGGCTCAGGCCAATCATCAGGATCAGCGTTTCAGGCCAAGCGCCGCCAGGGATTCGCGCTCGCGGCGGGCGTAGAGCTCGAGTTCATCGCGCACCGAGGCCCCCAGCGCCGCCTCGAAGGCGTCACGGTTGGCGTTGCCCTGCCCCACCGCACTCTCCTCACCGCCCAGGTTGGACTGGAAGATGCCCGCCGCCGACACCGGCAGAAAGTCCTCGTAGGTCAGCGGTTCGGCCACCACCTTGCCGGCGGCGATCTGTACCTCCACAGAGGTGTCACCGTCGAACTCGTCTACCGCACGGTAGACGAAGTAGGCCAGGCCCTCGCGGCGCAGGGTGGTCTCGTCATCAGGGAAGTCGGCGAAGACCTCGGCCAGGCGAGCCTGATGGGCGGCGTTGTCCAGCCCCTGGGGCGCCTTGCGGGCCTCGCCCAGCAAGCGGTCATAGAGCGCCCGGCCCTTGGGGGTCAGGGCTACACCACGCTGCTCGATCTCGCCGAAGCGGGCGGTATGGCTACCCTCGGCGTCACCGACGAAACGGGTGGTCTCTTCCAGCGCCTTGAAGCTGGTCTGACGCAGCAGGATCGGACAGGCGCGCCGGGGCGGGCCCTCGATCACCGCCTTGGGCGTCATGCCATGCTCGGGCATCCGGCGCTGGGCCTCGTCGATGTCCAGGGTACGCGGGGTCAGATGGTTGATGTGCGGGCCACGGAAGCACACCACATCGGCGATCAAACGGTGGGCCGAGTGCAGCCGCTCGTAGGTGGCGCGGTCCACGGTGGCGTCCTGGTGCCAGCGGAAGGTCTCCAGGGCTTCGGCGACGAAGCGCTCGGCCTGTTCCTCGGTGAGGCCACCCTGCTGCTCGAAGGTGGCGATCAGTTCACGCACCCCCGGAGTGAAGATGTCGCGCTTGGCCAGGATCTCGCTGGCCAGGGTGCGCAGCTCGACGTCCTCGATCAGCTCGAGGCGCAGCAGCGAGGTAAACAGGCGGAAGGGATTGCGTGCCAGGGCCTCGTCGGTGACCGGGCGAAAGGCGGTGGAGTGCACCGGCACCCCGGCCTCGGACAGGTCGTAGTAGCCCACAGGGAACATCCCCATCACCGCAAACAGGCGCCTCAGGGTGGCGAGTTCCTCGGCCGTGCCCACCCGGATCGCACCGTGACGCTCGACGCCCAGGCGAGCGTGCTCGCCGCTGGCCTCGAGCCGCTCGGCCAGCGCCGGATCAGCCTCGAGGGTCTGCCGATTCACCTGCTCGACCAGTGACAGCAGGGTGCCGTACTGGGGCACCTCGGCCTGGTACATGGCCGACATGGCAGAGGCAAAGCGGTCACGAATCTCGTCGGCGGTCACAAAGTCGGAAGACATCCGGGCTCCTATCGGTTGGCAGGCGGTGATGCCACCGATAAGACCAGAGCGGGGAGGCGGCGACAAACGAAAATTATCGCTGGTTGTATTCCTTCAAGGAATGCCACGGCGGTGGTCGCCGCCATCGCTCTCGACACTCCGCGCCTTTATCGGCGCAGTCTTTCTCGCAGCGACGCCATGGGAGCCACCCCGCGCTACCAGTCCTCCAGCTTATGTGCCCCGCTGCTGTCGCCCCCGTCCGCCTTGCCGCGCTCTGCGCGAGCAAGCGCGCGGCCAGGGCGCCTCAGTGCCCCAGGATCTGACTCAGGAACAGCTGGGTACGCTCCGAGCGCGGGTTGTTGAAGAACTCCTGGGGCGGCGCCTGCTCGATGATCTGGCCCTGATCCATGAAGATCACCCGGTCGGCCACGGTCTTGGCGAAGCCCATCTCGTGGGTCACGCAGAGCATGGTCATGCCTTCCCGGGCCAGCTCGATCATCACGTCCAGCACCTCCTTGATCATCTCCGGGTCCAGCGCCGAGGTGGGCTCGTCGAACAGCATCACCTCCGGGCGCAGACACAGCGCGCGCGCGATGGCCACGCGCTGCTGCTGGCCGCCGGACAGCTGGCCCGGGTACTTGTGGGCCTGGTCGGCGATCTGCACCCGCTCGAGAAACTCCATGGCGGTGGCCTCGGCCTCGCGCCGGGGTTTCTTCTGTACCCAGGTCTGGGCGATGCAGCAGTTGTCGAGCACCGACAGGTGAGGGAACAGATTGAAGTGCTGGAACACCATGCCGACGTGCCGGCGGATCTGTTCGATGCGCTTGACGTCCTGGGTCATGTGCACCCCGCCCACGGTGATGCGGCCCTGCTGGTGTTCCTCCAGGTGATTGATGCAGCGGATCAGGGTGGATTTGCCGGACCCCGAGGGCCCGCACACCACGATGCGCTCCCCTGGCTGCACGGTCAGGTCGATGTCGCGCAGCACGTGGAAGTCCCCGTACCACTTGTTGAGGCCGTCGATCTCGATCATCGGCGTGTTCGAATCCGCCGTGGTCGCCGCTTGAGCAGACATGGCTGCCTCCCGATCAAATTTGTTGTTGTGGGCCGTCAATGGCCGGTATGTAGACGCCGTTCGATATATTGGCTGTAACGTGACATGCCGAAGCAGAAGATCCAGAACATCAGCGCGGCGAACACGTAGCCCTCGGTGGCGAAGCCCAGCCAGTTGGTGTCGGTGAGCCCGGCACGGATGATCGCCAGCAGGTCGAACAGGCCGATGATCAGCACCAGTGAGGTGTCCTTGAACAGCGCGATGAAGGTGTTGACGATGCCCGGGATCACCAGCTTGAGCGCCTGGGGCAGGATGATCAGGCCCATCCGCCGCCAGTAGCCCAGGCCCAGCGCCTTGGCGGCCTCTTCCTGGCCTCTGGGGATCGCCTGCAGGCCGCCACGCACCACCTCGGCCATATAGGCGCTCCAGAAGAACATGATGCCGATCAGTGCGCGCAGCAGCTTGTCGAACTCGACCTCGCTGGGCACGAACAGCGGCAGCATCACCGAGGCCATGAACAGCACCGTGATCAAGGGCACGCCGCGCCAGAACTCGATGAACACCACCGACAGGCTGCGCACCAGTGGCATCTGCGAGCGCCGGCCCAGCGCCAGGATCACCCCCAGCGGCAGCGAGCCGACGATACCGACGATGGCCACGGTCAGGGTCAGCATCAGCCCGCCCCACTCACGGGTGGGCACCGCCGGCAGGCCGAAGTGGCCTCCCAGCAGCAACAGCCAGGCGATCACCGGAAAGCCGACCAGGGCGAAGATCACCACCCAGCGCTTGGCCGGCAGTCGGGGAATCATCAGCCAGGCGATGGTGGCCACCAGCAGCGCCAGGGTGATATCGACGCGGTAGCGCTCGGTCTCGGGGTAGAAGCCGTAGACGATGGTCTCGAAGCGGGCGCTGATGAACACCCAGCAGGCGCCCTCGCCGGTACAGGCTTCGCGAGTGGTGCCGATCCAGTCGGCGTCGATCAGCGCCCACTGCACCAGCGGGGACAGCGCCCATACCAGCACCGCCAGGGTGATCAGCGAGACCACCGAATTGAGCGGGGTCGAGAACAGCCGGCTGCGGAGCCAGCCGGTGACACCATGGCGCGCCACCGGCGCCGGCCGGGCGGCGATCATCGAATGCTCGGTGGACGCGGCAGCCGGCGCCACCTCGGGCTCACTCGGGGGGTGCACCGGGGACTGGGAAGGAGGTGTGGGACGCTCGGTCATGGCAGCAGTCCTCCAACGAAGACAGGCAAGCGGCTCATGGCAGAGCGCATGGTTGGCGTATTCATCTCAGCGCTCCTTGAGCAGGGTCCGGGCGTTGTAGACGTTCATCAACGCCGACACCACCAGACTGATGGTCAGGTAGACCGCCATGGTCATGGCGATGATCTCTATCGCCTGGCCGGTCTGGTTGAGGCTGGTACCGGCGAACACCGCCACTAGGTCGGGATAGCCGATGGCGGTCGCCAGCGACGAGTTCTTGATCAGGTTCAGGTACTGACTGGTGAGCTGCGGCACGATCACTCGCATCGCCTGGGGGATGACCACCTTGCGCAAAGTGATGTTGCCCGGCAGGCCGATCGCCCGGGACGCCTCGATCTGCCCCTTGGGCACCGACTGGATCCCTGAACGCACGATCTCGGCGATAAAGGAGGCGGTGTAGATCGACAGCGCCAGCCACAGTGCCATCAGCTCCGGGATCACGGTGATACCGCCGGAGAAGTTGAAGCCCTTGAGCGACGGCACGTCCCAGGCAAGCGGGCTGCCGCTGGCCACGAACACCAGCAGCGGCAGGCCAATGATCAGGGCGCTGCCGAGCCAGTACACCGGCAGCGCCTTGCCGGTACGCTGCTGCAGCCGTCTGGCGTAGATACCAAGGGCCACCACCGCCAGGATCGCTGCCACCAGCGCCAGCTGGGTCAGGCCGAAGCCTGGCTCGGGCACCGGCACCGGCACGATCAGCCCGCGCACATTGAGAAAGAACGCCTCGAGCAGCGACATGCTCTGGCGCGGACTGGGCAGGGCCTGGAGCACGGCGAAGTACCAGAACAGGATCTGCACCAGCAGCGGAATATTGCGGAAGGTCTCGACGAAGGCCGCCGCCAGGCGAGCCAGCAGCCAGTTGGGCGACAGCCGGGCGATACCCACGGCGAAGCCGATCAGGGTGGCGGCCAGAATGCCGAGCCCGGACACCAGCAGGGTATTGAGCAGCCCCACCACGAAGGTGCGGGCATAGCTGCTGTCGCCGGAGTAGTCGATCAGGGTCTGGGGGATCGAGAACCCGGCGCGCTCACCGAGGAAGTCGAAACCGGTGGTGATGCCCCTGGCCTCAAGATTGGTCAGGGCATTGCCGATCATCATCGCGATCAGCGCGGCGAGGCCTGCCAGCAGCAGCGCCTGGATGATCAGCGCACGAAAGGCAGGACGCCGCCATAGCGGCGTCCGTTCGATAGGGGGCGTGGACATGGGCGAGCCTCTTGCTGGACGACGCTTGCCTCCGGCCCGTCTCGCGGCCGTGGGCATTCACCCGCGAACGGCGAGGGGGCCGGCGCGCGACGTCGTCGCTCTATCCGTCATGGGTCGGACGACCCCGGCCATGGCCGGGGTCGCAGCGGACAGTATCAGCGGATCGGCGGGGCGTAGAGGATGCCGCCTTCGTTCCACAGGGCGTTCATGCCACGGCTGATGCCCAGCGGTGAGTTCTCGCCCACGGTATCGGCGAACACCTCACCGTAGTTGCCCACCTGGGAGACGATGTTGTAGGCCCAGTCGTTGGTCAGACCGAGCTGCTCGCCGTAGGTGCCGTCGACACCCAAAAGGCGCGCCACCTGGGGATTGGGCGGATCATTCTTCATCTGCTCGGCGTTGTCGCTGGTGATGCCCAGTTCCTCGGCATTGACCATGGCGAAGACCGTCCACTTGACGATGTCGAACCACTGGTCGTCACCCTGGGCAACCACCGGGCCCAGCGGCTCCTTGGAGATCAGCTCGGTGAGGATCTCGACGCTGTCCGGTTCCGGCAGCTGCAGGCGCAGGGCGCTGAGCTGGGAGGTGTCCGAGGTGAGCACGTCACAGCGCCCGCTGGCGAAGCCCGAGGCGGTCTGGTCCGGGGTATCGAAGGTCACGGTGTTGATGTCGATGCCCTTGGCCGGGAAGTAGTCCGCCAGGTTGAGCTCGTGGGTGGTGCCGGACTGGATACAGATAGAGGCACCGTTCAGGTCCTCGAGGCTTTCGATGCCGAGATCCTTGGCCACCATGAAGCCCTGACCATCGTAGAAGGTGGTCGTCGTGAAATTGAGGCCCAGGGAGTTGTCCCGGGTGGCGGTCCAGGTGGTGTTGCGCGAGAGCACGTCGATCTCACCGGACTGCAGCGCGGTGAAGCGCTCCTTGGCGGTCAGCGGGGTGAACACCACCTTGTCGGCGTCGCCGAAGATCGCCGCCGAGATGGCGCGACAGGTTTCCACATCGAGTCCCTGCCAGTTGCCGTTCTCGTCCGGCGAGGAGAAACCGGACAGGCCGACGTTGACACCGCATTGGAGTTCGCCGCGGGAGGTGACTTCGTCCAGGGTGGCGGCCGAAGCACTGCTCGTCACGCCCAGCGCCGCTGTGGATAGCGCGGCGAGGGAGAGGGTCAGCAACGTCTTGTTATTGTGTCGCATGGATTCAACTCCAGTAATGGATGAGCGTTGTACGCCCATTCACTATCCGAGCCTCGGCCGGCGTGGTCAATGCTGGTGTCGACGTTTGTTTTAAACGATGGATTGAAGATCGATGGCAGCCCCCATCGAAAAGAGGCCCGGGAGGAGCGTGCCCGCTGGCACGCCCCCTCCGGGCAAGACGCACTCTTCTCCTGCACCAGGCCCGCCTTGTATCAGGACAGCGCCACGTCCTTGGGCGTTGTCCGTAAAGACGCCGAGCGCAGGCACTTTTCACATAGGCCTCTAGTGCGAGGTGCCCTCTTCGTAGTGGGTCTTGTTCCACACGTTGTACTTGCCTGACGGCTTGTCCATCGGCACCCGGGTGATCTCCTCGAGGGTATCGGCGTCGTAGGCGATCACCGCGCCGTCGCGCTCCCACAGGCTCAGCAGCAGGGTCTCGCCGTCACGGTCGAACTCCACGTGGGCAGACGTCTTGCCCTGCTCCGGGATCAGGGTGCGCACGATCTCGAGGCTGTCCTTGTCGATCACGTGGACACGATCACGGTTGGGCCCGAAGAACACGTCGGTCCAGGCGTAGCGGGAGTTTTCGTGGCTGCGCATGAAGAAGCCCGGTCCGTCGGTATGCAGCGTCTTGATCAGCGAATAGTCGTCCATGTCGATGATCGAGACTTCCGGCTTGGCCAGGTGGGGAATCGCCATCACCCGACGTCCGCCGGTCTCCCAGGTGATGCCGGAACCCAGATGGGGCATGCCCGACAACGGCAGGTCGGCCAGCTTGTCGCCGCTGTCCAGGTCGATGACCATGGCCCCATCGCCACCGCGGGAGGCGCCGATGACGCGGCGGTACTCGGGGTCGAAGAAGAAGTCGTCGAGGTAGTCCGGCACCGGCAGACGCCGGACCTCGAAGCTCTCGCCCCTGGCCTCCAGAGCCTTGCGCGCGGGATCCAGCGGCTCGTCCATATGCCCCGTGGCCACCACCGCTTCAGGCGTCACCGGCCAGGGGATCTCCCACAGCTCCTTGACGTCCTTGAGCGCGGCGATAAAGCTCGAGCGCGGCGGCGCGGCGTAGACGGCGCTGACCCGGGAGCCGTTGCCTTCGGCGTCGGCGGCGGGATAGACCCGCATGGGATCGAGCCGGTGGGCGTCGAACAGCACCAGGTTGCCCGGCAGGGTGTTGGCGGCCATCACGTAGCGGCCATCGGCGGACACCGCGATATTGCGCATATTGATGCCGGCGCGGACTTCGGCCACCACGGCGAAGTGATAGAGATCGAACTTGGTGATCCAACCGTCGCGGGAGCCGAAATAGACGTAGCGGCCATCCGGGCTGTACTTGGGCCCGCCATGCAGGGCAAAGCGGGTAGGGAAGCGCGCCAGGAGCTCGAAGGTATCGCCGTCGAGCACGCTGGCGTGGTGATCGCCGGTCTCTACCACCACGAACAGATTCTGCGGATCGGCGTCGAACTCGGGCGTGTCGCCAAGGCTGCCGGGGGGATGCGACACCACCTGGCTTGCACGGATATCGTCGAGCGTCCAGTCGGGGGTCACCGGCGGGTCACTCAGCACCCAGTCGCTCAGCGCATCGACCTGGGCCTCGGCAAGCGTGTCGGTAAAGCCGGGCATCTGGGTCGCGGGGCGGCCATCGGCGATCACCCGACGAACCTCTTCGGGCTTGATACGCCCCAGGTTCTGGGGCAGCAGCGCTGGTCCCATGGCGCCCAGACGATCGGCGCCATGGCAGCTGGCGCAGTGATCCTGATAGAGCTGCGGCGGCGCCGAATCTGTCGCCTGCGCCTCGGCCGATACTGGCATCAAACCCAGCATCAAACCCGGCACCAGACTCGGCATCAGCCCGATCAGGGCCGCGCCCAGCAGTCTTGCCGTGTTCATGCCACCGCCTCCGTCATGGCGTCCATATCGAGTCGCCCGGCCAGGGACACCACCTCGCCCACCACGATCAGCGTCGGCGGTTTGAGCCCCTCGGCCTGGATGGTCTCCGGTAACTGGCCCAGACGGGTGATCACCCGGCGCTGTTCCCGGGTGGTGCCGCGTTCGATCAGCGCCACCGGCTGGTCGGCGGGCAGGCCGTTGGCGAGCAGTTCGCGGCGAATCAGCTCGGCGTTGGTCAGCCCCATGTAGAACACCAGGGTGTGGCGGCGACTGGCCAGCGAGCGCCAGTCGAGATCGAGGCTGCCGTCGGCGCGGGCGTGCCCGGTGACGAAGGTCACCCCCTGGGCGTGGTCGCGATGGGTCAGCGGAAAGCCGGCGTAGGCGCTGCAGCCCTGGGCCGAGGTGATTCCCGGCACCACGCGAAAGGGAACCTGGTTGTCCACCAGCATCTCGGCCTCTTCGCCGCCGCGCCCGAAGATGAAGGGGTCGCCGCCCTTGAGGCGCACCACCCGCTTGCCGGTCACCGCCAGGCGCACCAGCAACTGGTTGGTTTCCTCCTGGGTCAGGGCGTGGCAGCGCGCCGCCTTGCCCACGTAGAAACGCTGGGCCGCCTTGGGCGCCAGCGCGAGCACCTCCGCTGACACCAGGCGATCATAGACCAGGCAGTCCGCCTGGCTGAGCAGGTACAGCGCGCGCAGGGTCAGAAGGCCGGGGTCACCGGGGCCGGCGCCGACGATGGCCACCTCGCCGGAGGCGAGCGGCGCTTCGCCGAGCTGGTCGTAGAGGGCTTGCAAGGACATGGTGATCTCCCGTTCAACCGGTCGTCAGAATCATCTTTGGCGAGACGGCATCGGTCAGGCCGATCTCGTCATCGTCGAGGTAGCAGCCCGGGTCCTCGGCCCAGGGATCGCCCAGGGTCTTGAAGGCGCGCACCCGGGTATTGCCGTTGCAGATCGGCAGGTAGCGACAGGCGCCGCAGCGTCCCTTGAGCGGCCGCGGACGACTGCGAAAGCCCTGCATCAGATCGTCGTCGGCCTCGCACCAGATTTCCGAGAAAGGCCGCTCACGTACATTGCCGAGATGGTGGTCCCACCAGAAGGAGTCCGGGTGGACATTGCCCAGGTTGTCGATATTGGCGATGTACTCGCCGCTGGCGTTGCCGCCCCAGGCGAGCAGACGCGCCTCGAGATCGGCGACCCGCTCGGGGAAGTGGCGCCTGGCCCAGTGCAGCAGGAAGGGGCCGTCGGCGTCGTTGTTGCCGGTGACGTACTCGCGCCGGATACCCACCTCGAGTTCGGCGCGACAGCGGTCGAACAGTCGGGTCATGGCGTCGCGGGTCATCTCGTGCCAGGCGTCGTGCTTACGGTGACGATGACCGCGTCCGCCATAGTTGAGGTGTGACAGGTAGAACTTGTCGACGTCGTGCTCGGCGGTCAGCGCCAGGATGTCGTCGAACTGGGCGTAGTTGTCCCGGGTCAGGGTGAAGCGCAGCCCCACCTTGATGCCCCGTTCCTTGCACAGCCGGACTGCGGCCATGGACTCGCGAAAGGCGCCACGACGCTGGCGGATCTGGTCATGGGTCTCCTCGAGGCCGTCGATGCTGATGCCGACGTAGTCGTAACCGGCATCGGCGATGGCGTCGATGTTGTCCTCGGTGATCAGGGTGCCGTTGGTGGACAGCCCGGTGTACAGCCCGAGTTCCTTGGCCCGGTGCGACAGTTCGAAGATGTCGGGGCGCATCAGCGGCTCGCCACCGGACAGGATCAGCGCCGGCACCCGGAAGGCCTTGAGGTCCTCGAGCACCCTCAGCGCCTCCTCGGTGGACAGCTCACCGGCGAAGTCGACGTCGGCCGACACCGTGTAGCAGTGCCGACAGGTCAGGTTGCAGCGGCGAATCAGATTCCAGATCACCACCGGGCCTGGCGGGGTGCGGGCAGGCGCCAGTGGCGTCGGCTCGAGCAGGCTGTCGATGTAGCGGGTCACTCGGAACATGGCGAGGCTCCCTTGGCGGTGGCGAGCCGTAGCCCGGTCTTCTTGAGGATGCGGCTGCTGTAGAGAATACGGTGGTCGCGGCAGGCGTCGCCCAGCCATTCACGCAGCCGCTCGGCCTGGGCCTCGACCTCGTCGCGGTGGTGGCCGTGCAGCATCACGAACAGGTTGTAGGGCCAGTCCGGCAAGCGGCGAGGCCGCCGGTAGCAGTGACTGACGCCCGGCCAGTCGGCCAGCTGCCGGCCGAGTTCATCGATGCGCTGATCATCGACGTCCCACACGGTCATGCCGTTGGCCAGGTAGCCCAGGCGATAGTGGTTGGGTACCGCGGCGACGCGGCGCACGACGCCGGTCAGGCGCAGTCGCTGAAAGCGCGCCAGCACCTCCTCGCCGCTCATGCCGATGGCCGCGCCCACCGCCGCCCAGGGGTCGGCCACCAAAGGCAGGCCCGCCTGGGTGGCTTCGATCAGGGCGCGGTCGCCGTCGTCCAGCACAGAGACGTCGTCGCGGCCCCTAGACGGGCAGGTGGAGATGGACATGGAACTCCTCCTCCTTGGGCAGGTTGATCACCTCGAGCCCGGTGGCCTCGGTGATGGCCTCGATCACCGAGGCGACGCGGCCGGGGCGATCACAGGCGATGACGAACCACATGTTGTAGTGGTGCTCGCGGCGATAGTTGTGGGCCACCTCGGGGAAGGCGTTGACGACCTCGGCGACGCGCTCGAAGTCGGCTTCCGGCACAGCCAGGGCGGCCAGCGTCAGGGCACCGCCGAGACGCTCGGCCTGGAACATCGGGCCAAAGCGACTGAGAATCCCTCGATCGAGCAGCGACGACAGGGCGTCGAGCAACTCGCGCACCCCGAGCCCCAGCTCCAAGGCCAGGTCGCCGTAGGGGTCCGGGGTCAAGGGCACACCCAACTGCAGGCGGTTGATGATCCGACGCTCTACCTCAGACAGCGCAGCCACCGCGTCATGGCGAGCGGTGGCAGCGTCGTGTGGATGGCGGTCGGGGTCGCCGGGAAAACCCCGGGACGGTGTTTCTGAGCTCATGGCTCCTCCGGGGGTGTCATGGTTCCTCGGGCGTGTAGCGTCCGCCGCGCTGGCGATAGGCCTGGCGGCTGAACAGCACCTGGTGGTCGACGTCTTCGAGGCCATGGCGCTGGATCAGCGCACGGATCTGGGCCTCGACACGCACTCGCCGGACGCCGTGGATCATGCAGAACAGGTTGTAGGGCCAGCCGAGGCGACGCACCCGCTGGTAGCACAGGGTGACCTCGGGCTCAGCGGCCAGACGCCGGCCTACCTCGTCGACGCGATCATCGGGCAGGTTCCATACCACCATGGCGTTGGCGGCGAGGCCCAGGCGGCGATGGCGGACCACCAGGCCGAAGCGTTTGATGAAACCGCTGTGCTGCCAGTGCCCGATCCAGGTGCGGACCTCCTCGACGCTCAGGCCGGTCTGCTCGGCCAGCACCTTGAACGGCTCAGGCACCAGCGGCAGCCCTTGTTCCAGACAGGCCCTGAGTCTGATCAGACGGCGATCCTGAGCCTGCAGCGGGCTCGCCGGACGGCGCTCAGCGGTGGACGTGACGGCCTCGATCATGCTTCCTCCAGCTCCGCCCAGGGCAGGGCGAAGGCCAGGTCGATGTGATAGCTCTGGACCATGGGCAGACGCAGCAACGGAGTGGCCAGTTCGGCCTCCAGCCGCGTCAGGCGCAGTTCCAGGCTGGTGCTGTCCGGCGCCGTCACCACGAACCACAGGTTGTAGCGGTGCTCGCGCCAGTAGTTGTGGTTGACCCCGGGGCAGGCGTTGATGATCTGTGCCACCGCCTCCCGGCGATGGTCCGGCACGGCCACCGCCACAAGCTCGCTGGCGCCGGCCTGGCGGTGATCGAACACCGCGCCGACACGGCCCACCACGCCCAGGTCACACAGACGCTGCAGGCGTTCGATCAACGCCTGTTCATCCAGTCCGAGCTCTTCGGCCATGGCCGCAAAGGGACGCTCCACCAACGGCAGCGATCGCTGATAGCGATCGATCAGACGCCGGTCGATGCGGTCCAGGTCGTCGACCACCTTGTCGGTTGCCATGGCCATCTCCCGAAAAGCGAAAAATTGGGGCGGGCCGCCCGTGCGAGCGGCCCGCGAGGACGTCAGTAGACGTCGTGCTGGGTGTTGTAGACGTTGAACTTGCCGGTCGGCGTGACCAGTCGCTCGTCCTTGATCACCGCTTCCAGCTGCAGCGTCTCGTCGTCGACCACCACCAGCGCGGAAGACTGATCGGCGGTGTTCCACACCGAGAACCAGACCTCGTCGCCGGCACGGTTGTACTCCGGCTGCACCACCCGCTTGGGTCCTTCGCCGAGATCCGCCCAGTCGGCGATCGGCAGCACCTGGAAGCCCTCTTCCAGGTCGTTGACGTCATACACGGCAACGCTCTGGCTGATGGCCTCGTCGGGGTTCAGCGCGGTGTCCACGTAGAGGTGCTCGGACTCGGGGTGGGTCTTGATGAACAGCGAGCCGCCGCCCTGACCTTCCAGGGTGCGCACCACCGTCCAGGCCTGGTCCGGATGACCTTCCGGGTCGGTACCGATCAGCGAGATGGTGTTGTCGCCCAGATGGCTGGTAGCCCACACCGGCCCGAACTCGGGGTCGACGAAGTTGGCGCCACGTCCCGGGTGCGGGGTCTTGCCCACGTCGATGATCGCCTCGAGCTCACGCTCCTTGGCATCGATGACGACGATCTGGTTGGACTGGTTGGCGGCGGTCATGAAGTAGCGACCGCTGCTGTCCCAGCCACCGTCGTGCAGGAAGCGGGAGGTGTCGATCTCGACGCTGGACAGGGCGTCCAGGTTCTCGTAGTTGACCAGACGGACCTTGCCGGTTTCCTTGACGTTGACGATGAACTCCGGGTGCTGATGGGACGCCACGATGGCCGCCACACGGGGCTCCGGATGGTACTCCTGGGTGCCCACCGTCATGCCGCGGGTGCTGACGATCTTCTTCGGCTCCAGGGTCTCGCCGTCCATGATCACGAACTGCGGCGGCCAGTAGGTGCCGGCGACCGCGTAGGTGTCCTCGTAGCCCTCGAACTTGGAGGTCTCCACCGAACGCGCCTCGAGACCCACCTTGATCTCGGCCACGGTGGTCGGCTCTTCCATCCACAGGTCGATCATGTCGACCTTGGCGTCGCGACCGATGACGAACAGGTAGCGCCCGGAAGCGGACATCCGCGAGATGTGCACCGCGTAACCGGTATCGATGACCTTGACGATCTCCTTGCTGTCGCCGTCGATCAGGGCGATCTGGCCGGCGTCACGCAGGGTCACCGAGAACAGGTTCTCCAGGTTCAGGTCGTTCATCTGCTCGGTGGGGCGATCTTCCGGCGCCACGAACACGGTCCAGCTGTCCTTCATGTCGGCCAGGCCGAACTCCGGGGGTACCGGTGGCTCATGCATGACGTAGTTCGCCATCATCTCGATCTCGTCATCGGTCAGCTGGCCGGAGGTACCCCAGTTGGGCATACCGGCCGGTGAGCCGTAGGTGATGAAGGTCTTGAGATAGTCCATGCCGCGTTCACGGGTGATGTCGGTGGTCAGCGGCTTGCCGGTGGCCCCCTTGCGCAGCACGCCATGACAGCCGGCACAGCGTTCGAAGTAGATCTCCTTGGCGTGATCGAACTCTTCCCGCGTCATCGCAGGGGCGCCCTCTTCATCGGGCATCATCACCGCCGCCGGGTCGACGCCGGACGGATTGCTCTGGTAGGCCGCCTCTTCCGGAGACAGGTTCTTCTCGGCGCCATGGGCGCTTCCCAGGCCTGCAATCACGATGGCTATCGCTGCGGCAAGGGGCTTGAGAGTCGTGACGCTTCTGGTCATCTTTTCACCTCGAGTCATGATCCACGTGTCTTTCATCCTGTCGCCAATGTCGTGCCACAAGATGAAAATGTCGCCAGGTTTTCCGCTTTCTCTTGAGCGAGTTATTTCCCTTGGTACGGCAATCCCTTCCCTGGATAAGCGACACATCTTCCTTCCAGATGAAGGCGGCGAAGAGGCCCGCTCTCTTCGCGTTTGCCCTGCCTACCATGGAAGCGCGCATTCCCGACGATTTCACTGGGTCTCTTGCCGACTCTTGACCCCTATCAACAATCACTCCTCCGCGCACCACCAGAAATTTTTCCCCTTTAATTTCTTAAGCTTAATGACCAAATAAGACTTTCGGAGCTACCTCGAAAGGAGCATTTCAGTACTTTTTGATCAAGACGTTGACGCGCATCATCCAATGGCTCCAGCCGCTATCGACAGCAGGACGAAACTCGACTACTGCTTGCCACTTCAAGAAACACCAATACCTTCGGGATAAAACGACGACCCATATCAATAAACATTTTCGATGAATCAAGGACACTGTCGGGTCCTACAGGGACCTTCGCCGGGGGACACTTGTCGATGGCAACACCTATTTCCCAGCACCCTTTCAGGTGCCATGCGTGCTCAGTGCTTTTGCCACGATGGCGTGCCGCCCTCGCCTGCCTTCTGCTGATGGGAGCATGGGCTGTCGATACATCGGCGGCGCCAGCGCCCAGCGCCTCGTCGATACACAAGACCAGCGCTGCGACAGATACCAACGGCGCAGCAGTGGACCCGGAGGCGCTCGGCAACCTGCTCCTTCAGGACTGCGGTTCCTGTCACGGCATGACCCTCAAGGGGGGGCTCGGCCCAGCTCTCACCCAGGAGCGCCTGGCGGTCTACGACGTCGACACCCTGACCACCATCATCCTCGAAGGCCTGCCCGGCACCGCCATGCCGCCCTGGCGCGATCTGCTGAGCGCCGAAGAGGCCCGCTGGATCGCCGAGACGCTCAAGCACACCGACGCTCAGGAGCTCCCATGAGGCACCGTTCTGCATTGCCCCATCCCCCCGCCGCCGCCGGTCTGCGGCGCTTTCACGCCCCGGGCTTCATGCTTGGCCTGGCCCTGGCCTGCGGCCTGATCGCCTGGGGCCAGAGCCCGCACGGCTCAGCCGCCATTGCCCACAGCACCGACGCCGGCACGCCGGAGGCCAGCTGCGCCAACCTCGCCACCGGCGGACTCGGGGTCGTGGTCGAACGCGCCGATGGCCGCCTGGCCCTGGTCGACCGCCGCCAGCATCGCGTGATCACTCGTGTCGAGGGGCTGGGTGATCTGTCCCACGCTTCGGTGAAGTTCTCCAGCGACGAGCGCTTCGCCTACGTGTTCGGCCGCGACGGCGGTCTGACCAAGGTGGATCTGGTGTGCGCCACCATCGACAAGAGAGTGCTGCAGTCCGGCAACAGCATCGGCGGGGCCATCTCCCAGGATGGCCGCATCATCGCGGTGGCCAACTACGAGCCGGGCGGCGTGAAGCTGTTCGACGCCGACAGCCTTGAGCTGTTGGCCGAGGTAGCGGCGCGCTACACCCAAGATGACGGCAGTCAGGCGCTGTCCAAGGTGGTCGGCCTGGTCGACGCCCCGGGCAACCGCTTCGTCTACAGCCTGTGGGATGCCAACGAGATCCAGGTGCTCGACGCCTCGACGCTTATCGCGGACGAACAAGGTGCCAGCGAGCTTCCCGCCATCACCCGCTTCTCCGATATCGGCGAGAAACCCTACGACGCCCTGATCGATCCCATCGGGCGCTTCTACGTGGCCGGCCTGTTCGGCGAAGACCACCTGGCGCGGCTCGATCTGTGGCATCCCGAGAACGGGGTCGAGCCGGTCCTGTCCGGCTATCGCCAGGGCGACGACAAGCTGCCGGTGTACAAGATGCCCCACCTGGAGGGCTGGACCATCGCCAACAACCACGCCTGGTGGCCGGCGGTGGGTCGCCACGAGGTGCTGATGGCGAACCTCGACGACTGGCGCCTGGAGCGACGAATTGCGATGCACGGGCAGCCGGTGTTCGTGATGAGCCGGCCGGACCAGCGCCAGCTGTGGGTCAACTTCGCCCACCCCGACAACGATGTGGTCCAGGTCATCGACAGTGAAAGCGGCGAGGTCATCCGCACCCTGACCCCAGGCCAGGCGGTACTGCACATGGAGTTCAGCCCGCGCGGCGAGGAGGTCTGGATCTCGGCGCGGGACTCCGACCAGGTGGTGGTCTATGACACCGCCACCTTCGAGCGCCTGGCGACCCTGGAGGCCGAGTCGCCCAGTGGCATCTTCTTCACCGATCGAGCCCATCGCATCGGCCTGTAGGCCGCGGGAGAACGCCATGCACCCTGCTTCGCTGGAAACTCGCCAGTCGCAATCACAACAGACAACCGTCGTCACGACGCCTTCCGGGCAGCGCAAGGTGCTGCTGCTCTACGCCCTGATGCTGGGCAGTGTCATGGCGGTGGTGACCGCCCCCGTCAGCGCACTCGTCACTCATCTTTGGCTGGCCATCAGAAGACCCACCGATGCGGTGCTGGTGAGCCACCTGCGCTTTCAGCTGGCGACCTTCTGGTACGGCGTGCTGGCCGGGGCGATCGGACTCGGCCTGTGGGGGCTGATCGGCCACATCGACCTGCCGGGGCTCACCGGCTGGGCTTACGGCTATCTGGGCTTCACCCTGGCGCTCATCTGGATGGTGGGACGCTGCGCCCTGGGCATCCGCCGGCTGTTGCACCACCTGCCCGTCCCGCGCCCCCTGTCCCCGCTGCTGGGTGGCTGCCGCGTGCGCTTTACGGACAGCGACCGGTGAACCTCGATCGCGGCGCCTCTGGCATGCCGGGCTCTGGTTCTCAGGACTCTGGTTTGCAGGGCTCTGGTTTTCAGGGTTCTGGCGTTCCGGGCTCTGGCTTGCCCAATCCTGGCTGGGGGCCGCTGTCGGGCCTGCCGGGCAACCCGCTGATCTGGGTGCTGATCATCAGTGAGCTGCTGGTGTTTGCCGCCTTCTTTGGCGTCTTTGCCTGGCAGCGGGTACTCGACCCCGTGGGTTTTCTCGCCGGGCAACGCCATCTCGAGCCGCTGCTTGGCGGCCTCAATACCCTGGTGCTGCTGACCAGTGGCCTTGCTGCGGCGATGGCGGTCACGCAGTCCCAGTGTCCACCCCACGCCCTGCGCGAGCGCCGGATACGCCAGTGGCTGGCGCTGGCCGCAGCGCTGGGCATGGCCTTCTGTCTGATCAAGGCCAGCGAGTATCACCTCGAGTTCTTCACCGGCCCACTGCCGGACAGCGGCAACTTCTTCACCTTCTACATCGGCCTGACCGGCTTCCACGCCGCCCACGTCATCTTTGGCCTGTGCCTGCTGGGCGTCGCGATATGGCGCCCGCGAGCGGACACCGTGGAGACCGTCTGCGCCTTCTGGCACATGGTCGATCTGATCTGGGTACTGCTGTATCCCCTGCTCTATCTGGTGCGGTGACGACAATGCATGACACGGATACTCAGCGCAGACGCCTGTGGCGCACCTGGGCCCTGCTGATGGGCATGACCCTCATCGCCATGGTCAGCGGCGCGCTGCATCGCGGCCCGCTGGCGCTCTGGGCCCTGGCGCTGGTGCTCATCGCCAGCCTGGTCAAGGCGCAACAGATTCTCTCCATCTACCTCAACCTGCGTATTGCCCCTGCCTCCTGGCGAGGGGGACTCTTGGTACTGGTCGGGGTGATGGGGCTTGGGCTGGCGGCTGCGGGACTGCTGCCTCGCTGGATCGAGGCTCCTGGTGCGACCTCCGGTGCGACCTCCGGTGCGACCACCATCCCGGTCTCGATCCACAGCACCACAACGAATAACACCACTGATCGACACACTGAACGACACAACGAACGACAGGCACAGGAGCCCAGATGAACAAGGCCGTGGAAATCGACATGACCTTCGAGGAAGACCCCGGCGAGACCATTCGCCTGGTGGCGGTGGTCAACGACCGAGGCGACCTGACCTCGACTCAGGTCTACGGCTTCGCCCGCGACCGCGCGGAAGAGGAACTGGTGACCTACCCCTTCGTGCTGGATCGAGCGGGCGATGATCACTACCAGATCCGCTGGGGCTACGGCGACTGCACCGAGAGTGCGCTGAACTTCTCATCCCCCGCCGTGGCCCTTGGCCAGCGCGTCTATCGCGTCGACACCTACCGCACCGGCAGCGCCCGTTTCTGCTACGAGATCACCGCGATCAACGACCTGGTGCGCTGAGCTGCTAGCGACTGACGGCCAACGGCGAGCAACCGACCACTCAGCCCCACAGCGCCCAGCGTTCGAGCCGGCGCCATAGCCGCAGGGTGAGCCAGACCGCAAGGGGCACCAGCGCCATCAGCACGATGCCCCAGTCACGGTGATGGATCAGCCAGGCCAGCGGCGTGAACAGTATCAGCGCCGCAAGGCCGGCGGTGGCGAGCGCCAGCCGCTGGCGCCAGCGAGTCTGTGACGAAGACATGACGTTCATTGGGCCACCAGCTGTCGGTAGATTCCCGGCAGCGCCAGGGCGAGATGCTCCGGACGCGGCACGATGGCGTAGCCCCCTCGACCGAAGATGCGACCGAGATAGCGACTGGCCTCGCGATCGATGGTCACCCCGAATACCCGCACGTCTTCTCGCGCCGCCTCGCGCACCGCGTGGCGGGTGTCCTCGATGGCGTAGCGCCCCTCGTAGTAGTCGGTGTCGTTGGGCTTGCCGTCGGTCAGCACCAGCAGCAGCCGATGTCTTCTGGGGTGTTGGCCCAGCTCCCTGGCCAGGTGGCGAATGGCCGGCCCCATACGGGTGTAATGCCCCGGCGTCAGCGCCGAAATGCGGCGCTCCACCCGCTCGCCCATGGCCTCGTCGAAGGCCTTCAACCGCCTGACCCAGACCCGATGCCGGCGCTGGGAGGTAAAGCTGTGGATGCTGACGTCGTCACCGCAGCCGGCGATGCCGTGGCCCAGTACCATCAGCGCTTCCTGGGCCACGTCGAGCACGCGGCGACTTTCCAGCCAGGCATCGGTGGACAGCGACACGTCGATCAGGATGGACACCGCCAGATCACGCCCCTGGGGCCTGGCGTCGACGAACAGGCGGTCGCTGGCCTGACCGCCGGCGGCCAGGTCGCAGCGACTGCGGACCAGGGCGTCCAGGTCCAGCTCGTCACCGTCCGCCTGGCCCCGCAGCCACTCTCGCCGAGGCCGCAGGGCCTCGAACTGGCGGCGCACCCGGCGTACCCGGCGAGTGGCCGCCTCGTCGCCCTGCCAGGGCTCGCCCTCCTCGATGGCAGGTTCGGCGATCACCCGGCAGTGGGCCGGCAACAGCCGGCCCTTGCGGTAGTTCCACTCAGGATAGAGGTGCTCGACGCTGGAACCGGCGGCCAGCGACTCGCCACAGGCGGCGTCGGGCGCCAGGTCCAGCGACATCTTCAGCCGTGAGGCAGCCCGTCGCCGGTTGCGGCTCAAGGTGATCTCGTCGATCTGGTCGGCCGCCTCGCGCGCGGCGTCTTCCTCCTCGTCATCCAGGTGGCGGTTGACGTTGACCATCTCCGCCCAGGACAGCATCTTTTCCGAGGCATTGAGCATCAGCGGGTCGTCTCGCTCGGCCTGATCCTGATAGCGGCGCTCGGCCTTGCGCCGGGCACCTTCCACCTCGGCGGCCTGGGGCGGAGCCGTCTCTTCGTCCTCGTCATCCTCATCGGTCGACCTCGAGACGCACTCGAGCGTCGACGCCTCGCCCCACAGCGGCACCGGCAGAAAGGGCCGATACCCCCGTGGCGCGCGCACCGACGGGCGCCCTTGGTCATCCGCCGCCTGCAACCAGGACCACCACTGACGCGCGTCGCCTTCGGGACTGTCTTGCGTCTGGGCCTCGCTATCGAAGGATCGGTCGTCGCCCAGCAGGCGCCGGACCAGTGTCTCTACCGCAGCTTCTTGCGGAGGCAGGCCGCGGCGCCGAGGACGCACGGCGAGCAGCGCCTGGCACAGCCGGGCATGGCGCCGGACGAAGCCCGGGTAGCGCGCAAGCGTCACCTCGGTTGAGCGCCGCGCCTCGGCCAGGCGCACCAGATCCTGTTCAAGTGGATCGTCGCAGCGCGCCACGGGACGGCGCTCGGCCAGCGACATGGCCAGCCAGCGATATAGATCGCGATTGAGCTCAACCTCAGGCAACAGCGCCAGTCGCTGCGGCAGCAGCAGGTGCTCGTCGTCACGCCGCGAGACCTCCAGCGCCTCCTCGTCGAAGCCCAGGCGCTGACGCAGCGACAGACGATGGCGCGAGGCGCGCTTGCCGATCGCATCCAGGGTAACGCCGGGGTCGCCGCCGCTGGCGCGAAACAGCACCCCCAGCGAACGCGACACCTCATCGAGGGTCACCGCCGCCTCGGGATATTCAGAATAACTGGCGGCACGTGACGCCCAGCGGTGCCAATGACGGCCGACGAACTCCTCGACCTCGAGAAACTCCAGCATGGTCGTGGCTATCCGAAGGTGGCGGTGACGACGTCCTCGATGCCCTTGAGCACGTCGGGATCGTCACTGAGTGGCTCGAGCAGGGCCGCCCGGGCGGCGTCGAGCACCGGCATGCCGGCCTGGATCAGGCTGGCGCAGTAGATCAGCAGGCGAGTGGACACCCCCTCTTCCAGGTCCTGGCCCTTCATCGCCCGCAGGCGTGCCGCCAGGTTGACCAGGGCCTCGCAGCGCCCACGCGAAAGGCCGCTTTCATGGGCGACGATGTCGACCTCTGTGTCGGCATCGGGGAAGTCCAGCGAGATCGCCACGAAGCGCTGGCGGGTGCTCGGCTTCAAGGTCTTGAGAATGTGCTGATAGCCAGGGTTGTAAGACACCACCAGCATGAAGTCGTCCGGCGCTTCGAGTCGCTCGCCGGTACGTTCCAGCGGCAGCAGACGACGATCGTCGGTCAGCGGGTGCAGCACCACGGTCACGTCCTTGCGCGCCTCCACCACCTCGTCGAGGTAGCAGATGCCGCCTTCGCGCACGGCCCGGGTCAGGGGGCCGTCGGACCAGGCGGTGTCACCGCCCTTCAACAGATAGCGTCCGGTCAGATCGGAGGCGGTCAGGTCGTCGTGGCAGGCCACGGTGTGCAACGGCAGCCCGAGACGTGCCGCCATATGGCGCACGAAACGGGTCTTGCCGCAGCCCGTCGGCCCCTTCAGCAGCAGCGGCAGACGCTGGCGGTAGGCGTGCTCGAACAGCGCGACCTCCTGGCCGGTCGGCTGGTAGAAGGGGATGTCGTCACGCACAGGGTCCTGGTGCAAGGCGCACCGAGACAGGGTTGTTTGGGTCATCAACAGGGTCCTCGAGACCATCGAGGCCGCCTGACGGCGGCCTCGATCGGGTTCAGCTGGCGGACATCGCCGGCTGGCCAGAGGCCGACCGACGGGCCGGACCGAACAGCGCGTAGAGCAGCAGCACCGCGCCCATCGTCACCGCGATGCCGGTGCCCAGGCGCATGGTGTAGAACAGGCCGAGCTGGTCCTGCACCTCCATGTAGTTCATCCCCAGCACCCGCTGCAGATGGGTCTGCACCGCACCGGCAAAGGTCAGGGTGAAGGTCATGAAGCACATGGCCGAGGTCAGGATCCAGAAGCCCCACATGTTGAGCACCTGGTTGAACGGCTGGCTCCGACGCAGCTGCGGCATGGCGTAGGTGATCACGCCGAGGATCAGCATCACGTAGGCACCGTAGAACGCCAGGTGGCCATGGGCGGCGGTGACCTGGGTGCCGTGGGAGTAGTAGTTGATGAACGACAGGGTGTGCATGAAGCCCCACACGCCGGCGCCGAAGAAGGCGACCGTCGGGCAGCCCATGGTCCACAGCATCGCGGCCTTGTTGGGGTGGTTGCGCGACCCCTTCCAGAACATCACGAAGGCGAACACGACCATGGCGAAGAACGGAATCACCTCAAGGGTAGAGAAGATGCTGCCGATGGCCTGCCAGTAGCCCGGCGTACCGATCCAGTAGTAGTGGTGGCCGGTGCCCAGCAGCCCGGAGAACAGCGACAGGCCGACGATGACGTAGAGCCACTTCTCGATCACTTCGCGGTCGACGCCGGACATCTTGATCAGCAGATAGCCGAGCAGCGACGCCATGATCAGCTCCCACACGCCTTCCACCCAGAGGTGAACGACCCACCACCAGTAGACCTTGTCTACCGCCAGGTTGCCGGGGTTGTAGAAGGCGAACAGCCAGAATACCGCCGCCAGCCACAGGCCCAGCATCAACACCAGATTGATGGTGGTCTTGCGGCCCTTGAGCAGGGTCATGCTGGTGTTGTAGAGGAAGATCAGGAAGGACACCGTGATCAGCACCTTGACGAAGAAGGGCTGCTCGAGGAATTCACGTCCCTCGTGGATGCCAAGCTGATAGCACACCAGGGCGGCGACCCCGGCCACCACAAAGATGCCCAGCTGCAGGTAGGCCAGCATCGGGCTATGAATCTCCCGTTCGGCCTCTTCCGGCATCAGGTAGTAGGTGCAGCCCATGAAGCCGATCAATAGCCACACGATCAGCAGATTGGTATGGCTGACGCGGATAATGTTGAAAGGCATCAACTGGGCCAGGAAGTCTGGAAAGACGTAGACCAGCGCAGCCATGATGCCAAACACCAGCTGAAGGGCAAAAAGCCCCATCGCCACCAGGAAGAAGGCGTAGGCCACCTTCTGTGTTTCATATTTCATTTTTCATGTTCCTCCACGGTTTCCCCTCACGCGACGGGTACGCCATTGCGATCTTGTCGATATGTCACGCGAACCCACCGACCTATCCCGATACGTGGGGCGGCCAGTTCTGATCATCGATAGCGTCGGTCCACTCGAGGAAATCGATCAGCGAGGTCATTTCCTCGTCGCTCAGATCGAACTGCGGCATCTTGCGCCGCCCTGGTACGGCCAGCGGCTGAGCGCGCATCCAGGCCGCCAGTCCCGCCCTTGCCGCCTCGGGGTTTTCGCGCCCGTGATAGCGGGTCCAGACATTGGACAGTTCAGGCGCAAAATAGGCCCCCTCACCCATGATGCTGTGACAGTTGATACACATGTTCTTTTCCCACACATGCTTGCCTTCGCGTACCGAATCGGTCAGCGGAAGTGCGCTGGTGGACTCCGTCACGATGTACCAATGACTGTGAGCAGTCAGCGCTACAAAGATCAGGAAAAAGAACAGTGAGCCCCCGTAGAAGATGTTGCGTGCTGCGGATTTTGTCAGACCCTCGGCCATGACCACGTCTCCTCATTGTTTGGCCCATGGTGCCGGAGAGTCAGACCTCCCTGGCCCCGTTGACCATTGTATTGAGGAGCGCTCTTCTATACCTGAGTTAAACACTCGGAATATGACATGCATCACCAAAATTCTTGATTGATTCGCCCCATCAACCACTTAAACAGTCGCCTGGACTATCGGCGATAAACGATGAATTTGACGAGACAAGATGACGACAATATCGCCGCTGCCAGGAGAAAAAACCAACGCCATTGAGGTAAATCAATGCATTGCAATAAAGAGGCTATACCAGCCAGGACAGGACGCTGTGTCGGTGCGCGGCGCCAAGCATATAGACGAAGATCAGCAGCGCCAGACAGGCCGACAGCGCCCGCGTTCGAACGCTGGCACCTCGTCGAAGCGCCAGACTGCCGAAGCCGACATAGGCCAGCAGGGCGGTCAGCTTGGCCGCCAGCCATGGCGTCTGGTGAGGCCACTGGGCGGTGAGCACCATCAGCGACAGCCCCGCCGCCAGCAGCAGGGTATCGAGCAGATGGGGCAGCACACGCACCCAGGGGCGCTTTAGCCAGGAAGAGCCGGCCACCGACCACAGCGCGCGCAGGGCGAAGAGGGCACCGCTGACCAGCGCCAGCGACACATGCAGGGACTTGAGGGTGAGGTAGAGCGGTAACATCTGAGCCTAGCCGTCCTGACCGTCGACACGCGGACTGCCGAGAATCGGCACGTAGTGGGCCAGAAAGATGGCGTAGCCCAGACACCACAGGAGGATGCTCAGGCTGTAGACCCAGTGGGTGACCGAGGGCCACAGCGCCAGCACCAGCGAGCGCGACAGCCCCGCCGCCACCAGCAGGCCCAGAGCCACGCCGATGCCCGGCAGACAGCGCATGGGGCGGCCGGTATGGCCCAGCGACACCCGCGACATCATCGACAGCATCATGGTGCCCATGGCACCCACGGTGATGGCGTGGACACCCAGCTCTGCCCGGCCCACGCCCCACAGCCCCAGGGCCCACAGCAAAAGCCCCAGCGGCACGAAGGCGTAGCTCAGGTGAAGGCTCCACAGCAGGGGTTCACGTCCGGTGGCGCGGCCTTGCCAGCGTATCAGGCGCAGCGGGTGGGCCAGCGCCGCCGCCAGCAGCGCCAGCGCCAGTACGCTGTCGGGCAGACCGCCACCCAGGGTGCGCGTCAGCTGCAGCACCACCGCCAGCGCCAGGCTGCCGAGCGCCATCCCCTCGAGCCAGGGCAGCGCCGGGCGGCGCTTCAGGCCCAGCCGGTTGGCGGTGAACATCGGGATCACCCGTCCCCCCAGCACCCCCATGATCAGCGTCACCAGCAGCACCGCCAGGTAGGACGACTGGCGCACCAGCTCAGGGTCACCCTGGAGCACGCCCAGATGGCTGCCCAGGTTGGCACCGGCGAGGATCGCCAGCACCGGCACGAAGATCAGATTGCGCCAGCGCTTCGCCCGGATCACCATCACCGCCATCACGGCGCAGACGATCAGCAGAAAGCCCACGTCCAGGGCCATCACCAGCGCCTGGGGCAAGACGGGAAAGGCCAGCCCCAGCCGGGCCCCCAGCCACAGTGCGACGAGCCCCAGCAGCGGGGCGCCATGGAGCCCCCTGAGGCCGGTCCAGGTCTGCACCGCGGTCAGCAAGAACCCCGAAACTACCGCCCCCACCACACCGAACAGCATCTCGTGCTGGTGCCACCACAGCATGCCCGCCCGGGGCGACAGCACGAAGATGCCGTGCCAGAAAGCGAGCCACACCAGCAGGGCCACCACGCTGAAGGCCGCCGCCAGCAGGAAGAAGGGACGAAAGGCGAGGCGCGCAAGAGGCAGACGAGCGGCGACGGATGACATGGCGAGTACCTGAGTAATTCACTTGGTCTTGTGAAGTCTGGCCCGCTTTGGACAACATCACCATGATGCACATCAAAGGCACTGCCGATGCCGCAAACCTGACTCACCCTGGCAAGCCCTGCATCTCCCACCCCAGCCCCAACCCCGCGACAGCCTCGCACGCCCTTGGCGATGACCAGGACAGAATCAGGCCTTTAGCCCCAGCCGCCGCGCCAGGCGATGCAGATTGCCGGGGTCCAGCCCCAGCCGGCGAGCCGCCCCTGCCCAGTTGCCTTCAGTGTCCAGGGCCTGCCGGATGCGCTCGCGCTGAAAGGCCTCGGTGGCCTCCCGCAGCGAGGGCTCTCGATCCAGCACCTCGCCCGCTGGACGATCGGCCGGCGACACGGCGCTTCGAGACGTGTCGCCTTGCGCTGCGGGCGCGCCAGTGACCCGGGCTGTCGCCGGCGCCAGCCCCAGGTGCTCGACCTCGATGCGTACGCTACGGCGGCGAGCATCGGGCGTCCCGAGCACGTCCACCGAGGCCAATGCCAACAGCGAGGCACGTGCCAGCAGCGACTCCAGCTCACGTACATTGCCGGGCCAGTGCCAGGCCGCCAGCGACACCCGCGCGGCCTCGCTCAGGCGCAGGTTGCCGACGCCGAGACGCACCCGGTTCTGCTCCAGGAAGTGTCCGACCAGCAGCGCCAGGTCCTCGGGACGCTGGCGCAGCGGGGGTACCTCCAGCGGAAAGGCGCTGAGCCGGTGATAGAGATCCTCGCGAAAGCGTCCCTGGGCGACCTCCAGGGCAAGATCCCGGTTGGTCACCGCGACCACCCGAACGTCGACATGCTGGAGCCGATCGCTGCCCAGCGGCTGGACCTCGCCTTCCTGCAGCACCCGCAACAGCTTCGGCTGCAGCTCCAGCGGCAGCTCCCCCACCTCGTCCAGCACCAGGGTGCCGCCGTCGGCCATCTGGAAGTGCCCGCGATGGTCGCTGGTTGCCCCGGAGAACGCCCCACGCCGATGGCCGAACAGGGCGCTCTCGATCAACGAGGCCGGCAGCGCGGCGCAGTTCACCACCACCAGTGGCCCATCGGCACGTCGCGAGCCGTGATGGAGGGCATGGGCGATGCGTTCCTTGCCGACGCCGGTCTCGCCCAGCACCAGCACGCTCATGTCGGTGGCGGCGACCAGCTCCACCGAGGCCATCAGCTTGCGCATGGCGCCACTGCGCCAGCCAGTCAGCCGACGTGGCAACTGGCCGTGGTCATCGCGCTGCAGGGCGAGCTGCAGGCGGGCGCCGTCCAGGCGCCGGGACAGCCGCAGGCAGGTGCCCAGCAACTCGGCCGCCGCCAGCAGGCCCTGGTCATCCAGCTCGGCCAGCGCCCCCGGGGTCAGGGCGTCCAGGGTGACCATGCCGATCAGCTCATCACCGTCGCGCAACGCCACCCCCAGGCAGTCATGGACAGGGCTAAGACCGTCATCCAGCAGCCCGTCGTAGGGATCAGGAAGGGGCGAGTCCGCGGCAAAGCGGCAGACCCCCGGCGCCTCGGCGATGGCGGCGAGGCGAGGATGCTCGCTCAAGGCGAAGGTCCTGCCGGCCACGCCCTCGGGCAGGCCGATGGTGGCCACCGGCCTGAGACCGGAGCCCTGCGCCACCAGCAACGCGCTGGCATCCGCCGCGGTGGGGGCCACCAGTGATTCGAGCAAGCCCTGCCAGGCCTCGGCGAGCTCGGGGCCCTGCTCATCGCCCAGGCGCTGCAGCAGGGCACGCAGGCGTCGTAGAAAGCTGACCACCTCGAATGTCCTTTTGACTATCAACAGTGTCAAAACGATAGCACTTGCAGTGTCAGATCGACATGCAATCTCGATTTCATTCGCAAGAGTTACCACTGCCCAGGGCGAATACCGGGACAGAATCGGGTCGGAAACGTGGCCGGGAACCGGGCCAGAAAAAAAGGAGCCGGGTAGCGTGACCAGCGCTCTCGACAAGCGCCCTGTGGATCCACACTGCCCGCTCATTACCCGCTCTGGATCACCCACACTGTGGCAAGTTGGCGCACCTCAAGCGAAGCGGCATATCGCTTGCTCCATACAGGGTACAGAAAGGCGACGAGCGATACGCCCCGACCCCGTGGAAGCACCGCAGGTGTCGAGGCATATCAACCGATGCTCTGTTCACAAGCTGTAGAGAAAAAGTAGGCCCAAACGAGCCAGGCCTCCGACGCGGTGAAGGTTTTTTGCCACAGTGGGAGCGCGCTGCGCCATATCCCTGACAGGAGACGCCATGACCACCGCTGCCCAAGACGCCATCATCGATGCCACCGCCCCTCTGGTCGCCGAACACCTCGACGCCATCACCGCCCGTTTCTATCCGCTGATGTTCGAGCGCTACCCGGAGGTCAAGGCGGTGTTCAACCAGGCCCACCAGGCCGACGGTGGCCAGCCGAAGGCGCTGGCGCGAGGGGTGCTGGCCTATGTCGGCCTGCGCCGCCAGCCCCAGGAGGTCATCGACTCGATGCAGACGGTGATCAGCAAGCACGTCTCGCTGGGCATCCAGCCCGAGCAGTACCCCATCGTCGGCGAATGCCTGATGGCCGCCATCGGCGAGGTGCTGGGCGAGGTGGTGACGCCGGAGATCGCCGACGCCTGGGCGGCCCTGTACAACGACCTGGCCGCGCTGTTGATCGCTGCCGAAGCCGAGCGCTACCAGGCCTTCGCCGATCGCCCCGGCGGCTGGCGTGGACTGCGCGAGTTCCGTGTCGCCCAGATCCAGCGCGAGTGCGAGGTGATTCGCTCCTTCACCCTGGAGCCGGTCGACGGCCAGCCGGTGGCCGACGCCGAGCCCGGCCAGTACATCGGCCTGCGTCTGGCGGTGGACGAGGCAATCGTGCATCGCCACTACAGCCTGTCCGGCAGCCCCAACGGCCGTAGCTATCGTATCTCGGTGAAACAGGAGCCGGGCGGTCTGGTCAGCAACTTCCTGCACCAGCAGATGCGCGTCGGCGACACCCTGGAACTGCTGCCCCCCGCCGGTGAGCTGACCCTGGACGATGGCGACGCGCCGGTGATGCTGATCAGCGGCGGTGTCGGCCAGACACCGATGCTGCCGCTGGCGCGCCAGGCCCTGGCCCAGGGACGCCGGGTCTGCTACGTCCACGCTGCCCGGAACATCGACCACCACGCCTTCCGTGGCGAGGTCGAGGCCCTTGCCCGAGACTATCCGCAACTGCTGACCCGGGTCTGCGCCTACGAGGAAGGCGACGGCGGCGACATCAAGGGCCGCCTCGAGCGTGAGCTGCTGGCCCGCCTGCTGCCCGGCGGCGACGCTCAGTGCTACTTCGTCGGCCCGCCGCCCTTCATGAGCGCCATCGACAGCCATCTGGCAGAACTGGGTATCCCCGAGCAGCGCCGTCACTACGAGCACTTCGGTCCCTCGCGTCCGCTCAGCAACAGCAGTAGCGTCGCCTGAGCCGCAGCTGGCTATCTTGTTCGACGTGTCTGCGCTGCGCCGCCGTCATGAAAACTTCGGTCCCTCGCGTCCGCTCAGCAACACCAGTAGCGTCGCCTGACAAGCACGTCTGACCGTCGCGTTCCACTCAGCCCACCACGACAAGGCCGCGCCCGAGGGCGCGGCCTTGTCGTGTCTTGCGGCGGTCTTTCACCAACCAGAGGCTCAGGCGTGCTGTCGCGCCTCGGGCTTTCTCACCACCATGAAGTAGTAGAACACCCCGGTCAGCGCCAGGAAGAACAGGCTGTCGGGACTGGTGAGGAAGATCAGCGGGTTGCCGTCGGACAGCGACAGCGAGCGTCGGCAGTATTCCTCCAGGCTCGGGCCGAGCACGAAGCCGAGCAGCAGGCAGGCCACCGGATAGCCCTGGCGCCGCAGCAGGAAGGCGAGCACCCCGAACACCAGCGCCAGTCCCATCTGGAAGATCGAGTAGGTAGCCACGTAACAGCCGACCAGCGCGATCACCGCGATGCTGGCGTAGAGCACATCGCGGCGGATCGAGACGATCCGCACGAACCAGGGCCCCAGCACGTAGAGCGTCAGCGGCACCATCACCAGGGCCGCCACCAGCAGCGCCATGAACATCGGTGCCACCAGCGCAAGCTGACTGTCGAGGAACTGCGGCCCGGGCTGCAGACCGTTGATCACCAGCACGCCCAGCACGATGGCGGTGGTGGGATCACCGGGAATACCGAACGACAGCATCGGCACGAAGGCGCCGCTGCACATGGCGTTGTTGGCGCCCTCCGCCGCCGCGATGCCTTCCACCGAACCCTTGCCGTACTTCTCCGGGTGGCGTGAGCTGCGCATGGACTCGGCGTAGGCGACAAAGGCCGCCATGGAGCCTCCGGCGCCCGGCAGCACGCCGACGCTGTAGCCGATGATGGCGGTCTTGACGTAGCGATAGACGCCGATTTCACGCACCTCGTGCCAGGGTGGAATAAAGTCCCGGCGGCGAATGACGCTGGCCTTGATGGCGTCGACCTCGACGGTGCGCGAGGCGCGGTTCTGCGACTGCACCAGCAGCTCACTGACGGCGAAGGCGCCGATGACCAGCGGCATGATGTCGATGCCCTGCATCAGCACGCCGGTGCCGAAGGTGAAGCGGGTGACCGGCTGCATCACGTCGATACCGACGGTGGCCACCATCACCCCCAGGGTGGTGGCGACCAGGCCCTTGGAGATGGCCCCACGTTGGGAGATGACGATCACGATCAGGGCGAAGGCGATCAGCGAGAACTTGCCCGGTGTGCGAATCAGCAGCGCCGCCTCGGTGGCCAGCGGCGCCATCACCATCAGCATGATGGCACCCAGGGCGCCGCCGATCATCGACGCCAGGGCGGCATGGCCCAGCGCCTTGGCGCCCTCGCCCCGCTGCTGCATGGGGTAGCCCTCTATGGCGGTCATCATCGAGGCCGGGGCACCGGGAATATTGATGGTGGTGGCGGTGATGCTGCCACTGCACATGCCGGCCATGAAGATGGCGGCGCAGGCGACCAGCGCCGCGGTGATGTCGAGGCTGTAGGTCAACGGCAGCAGCAGGGCGATGGCCAGCATCGAGGTGAGCCCCGGCACGGCGCCAAAGAAGGTGCCGATCAGGTAGCCGCCGATCAGGTAGGGCAGGATGTCGGGCTGCATCAGCACGGCAAGGCCCTTGGAGAGTTCGATCAGATAGTCCATGGGTCAGATCCAGGGCGTCGGCAGGCGAACCTGGAACACCAGCTCGAAGAGCCCGTATCCCAGCAGGGTGATCACGCCGGCCACCAGCGCCTTGAACCCAAGCGCCTGCGGCGAGGGCCGCCCGGTGGCGAAAGCCAGCGTCATGCTGAAGGCGTAGAGGAAGGTGGCGATGAAGTAGCCAAGGTGGGCAAACAGGGCGATATAGACGGCGGTGAGCAGGGTGACCGCCACCGGCCCTCGCCACGCCGCCACCTTTGCATCTCCATGGTCGTCGCCTCCCTCGTCGCTTTCCCCGGCGCCGGCCTCGCCACCAGCCTCGCCACTGGCCGCCTCGCGTCGATCGGCGAGGATCACGCCACCCAGCGCCAGCAGCATGACCACGGCGAGCGCCACCGGGAAGAAGGAGGCGGTCAGGGCCCCGTTCTTGATGGGCGGGGCGATCTTGAACGCCTCGAGCAGATAGATCAGGGTCAGGGCCAACAGGCAGACGACGACACCTGTCGGCCCCGTCAGCCAGGTCCCCAGGCGGGAGAGCGATTTCATCGGGAGTCCTCCGGAAAAGAGCCGCCACCGCGGTGGCGGCGCGGGCTTACTGGCCGATCAGGCCGGCTTCCTTCAGCTCGTCCATGCGTGCGAACAGCTCACCCTGGGTCTGTTCGGCCCAGTCCTCGACCTCATCGGTGCCCAGCCAGTTGGGGGTGACACCGACGTCGACCAGCCAGGTCTGGAATTCCTCGCTGTCGTAGGCCTGCTGATAGGCCGCCTCGAGGGCCGTCACGGCGTCGTCCGGCGTATTGGCAGGCGCCGCCAGGATCACGAAACTGCCCATCTGGATGTCGTAGCCCAGCTCGGTTGCCGGGGGCACGTCGGGGAAGCTCTCGCTCTGGACGTCGGTGAACTCCACCAGGCCACGGGCGTCACCCGCCGAGATCAGCGATTCGAAGTCACCGAGGCTGGTCAGCGCCAGGTCCACCTCGCCGTTGAGCAGGGCCTCCTTCTGGGGCGCCGCACCACCGGGATAGGAGACGATCTTGAACTCCACCTCGGCCTGGTCCTGCAGTTGCAGCAGCGTCAGGTGGGTCCGCGAGCCCATGTTCTGAATACCGGCGCGGATCTCCCCGGGCGCGGCCCTGGCGGCTTCGATCAATGCCTCGAGGCTATCGAAGCGCGAATCCTCCGGCACCACGACGGCGTCCGGCTCACTGGTGATCCGCGCGATCAGATCCAGCTTGTCGATATCATAGCCGGCCAGCATTCCCTGCCACGGGATGGTGACGACGCTGTCGTAGGTCAGCGCGATCAGGGTGTAGCCATCGGGGCGCGCGCCCAGCGCCTGCACCAGGCCGTTGGCGCTCATGCCGCCTTCGATGTTCTCGACGTAGACGGTGCCCCCCAGCGGCTCCTCGGCCAGGTTGGAGATCTTGCGCACGATACCGTCGGTACCGCCGCCGGCGCCCCAGGGCACGATCATGCGAACGTCGCGCTCCGGATAGTCCGCCGCGACCGAGGCACTGGCGACCAGCGCCAGGCCACCCAGGGTCATGCTCATCGACTTGCGCATCTCATCCACTCCTTGCCACCGTCAGGGCAGTGCTTGTTGTTGGCTTGCGGGGACGGCCGACGCAACGCGGTGTGGCCGTTCCTGTGGGGACTGCTGCTCTTGTGGTTGCTGCTCTTGTGACGACTACTTCGGCTTTTGCACTTAAGGTATTACATCATACAAAGTATTCGTGTACCCAAGATAGCCAGAGCATGACGACTGCGAAATGCGACTTTAGTGAGGGATATCCGTCTGTCGGCGCGGCATCGGGCGCCATAAGAAGGCGCTTCATCAACTGGGCACCACAAGAAGGCGCGGTCCTCGAGTGCGATAAAGACTTTACCGCCACGCTGGAGCATGACCTTGTCTAGACGCGCCAGGACAGCAGCTCCGCACCGCCAGGACCCGCAGGCACCGTCGCCCCAGCCAAGGCTGGAGGGCCTCGACTGACAATGCACCTGGTCCCTGTCATGGAGACCATGGTGCCGAGCCAGCAATCGCGTCAGCAAAACCCAACCTGAACGAAAGCAGAGCATGATTTTATTAACCTGACTTCCGGTCCATGCTGAGTCCATGTCCGCCCTGCGGCCCTGACTGGAGAATCGCCATGCTGACCTTCGACACCCTCGATACCCATCCCGACGCCCACGCCGAGCGACCTGCGGGGGCCGGGCTCAACCATCACTACTGGATGCCGTTCACCGCCCACCAGGACTTCCACCAGCATCCGCGGATGATCCAGGGCGCCGAGGGCCGCTACTTCATCGACGACCGCGGCCGCCGGGTGTTCGATTCGCTGTCGGGTCTGTGGACCAGTGGCGCCGGGCACAACCGTGAAGAGATCCGCGAGGCGGTGGCCCACCAGCTTGGCAGTCTCGACTTCGCGCCGAGCTTTCAGGTGTCCCATCCGCTGGCCTTCAAGCTGGCCGAGAAGGTCGCGAGCCTGACCCCGACGGGACTCGACCATGTGTTCTTCACCGATTCCGGCTCCGAGTCCGCCGATACCGCGCTGAAGATGGCCAAGGCCTACTGGCGACTCAAGGGTCGCCCGGAAAAGACCCGCATGATCGGCCGGGCCAAGGGCTACCACGGGGTCAACATCGGCGGCACCAGCCTTGGCGGCATCGGCGGCAACCGCAAGCACTTCGGTCAGTTGCTGGACTCGAGCCACCTGCCCCACACCCTGCAGCCGAACCAGGCCTTCACCCGGGGCCAGGCCGAGACCGGGGCCGAGCTTGCCGATGCGCTGCTCGAGCAGATCGCGCTGCACGACGCCTCCAACATCGCGGCGGTGATCGTCGAGCCAATGTCCGGCTCCGCCGGGGTCATCGTGCCGCCCAAGGGCTACCTCGAGCGGCTGCGCGAGATCTGCTCGGCCCACGACATCCTGTTGATCTTCGACGAGGTAATCACCGCCTTCGGTCGCAGCGGTGCGCGCACCGGCGCCGAGGCCTTCGGCGTCACCCCGGATCTGATGACGGTGGCCAAGCAGATCACCAACGGCTGCGTGCCGATGGGTGCGGTGATCGCCTCTGGCGAGATCCATGACACCTTCATGCACGCCGGCGGCCCGGGGCACGCCATCGAATTTCCCCACGGCTACACCTACAGCGGACATCCGGTGGCCTGCGCCGCCGCCCTGGCCGCGCTGGACCTGCTCGAGCGCGAGGACTTCCCGGCCCAGGTCAGGGCCATCGCCCCGGCCTTCGAGGATCGCCTGCACGCCTTGAAGGGCCGCTCCCATGTGGTCGACATCCGCAACTTCGGCCTGGCCGGGGCGATCCAGCTGGCCCCGCGCGACGGCGATCCGGCCATCCGCCCGCGCGACGCTCACCTGGCGCTGTGGGAGGCCGGCTTCTATGTGCGCTTCGGCGGCGACACCCTGCAGTTCGGCCCTCCATTCGCCACCACCGAGGCCGAGCTCGAGCGCCTGTTCGACGCCGTCGCCGAGACCCTCGACCGGCTCGACTAAGTCCGCTTGACTGGGGCCGCTCGACTAAGTCCGCTCGCCTGGGGCCGCTTGCCGGTACCGAGCGCCCGGCTTATCCACCTGAAACCGACAGCCTGTGGACAACCTTTACACCCACTGTTCACAGCGTTATCCACAGCGCGGACGGGCCATGCCCGTCCGCCCTTTCGACACTTGAGGACCCTCGATGGACAACGTCAATCACTGGATCAATGGTCAGGATCTCGAGGCCAGCCGCCATCTGCCGGTCACCAACCCGGCCACCGGCGAGACCATTCGCCAGGTCGCCGACGGCGACGCCGACACCGTCAAGGCCGCCATCGACGCCGCCCAGGCGGCCTTCCCGGCCTGGCGCGATACCCCGCCGGCCAAGCGCGCCCAGGTGATGTACCGCTTCAAGGCGTTGCTGGAGCGTGACGCCGATCGTCTGGTGCGACTGATCAGCGAAGAGCACGGCAAGACTCTCGAGGACGCCATGGGCGAGCTCAAGCGCGGCATCGAGAACGTCGAGTACGCCTGCGGCGTGCCGGAGCTGCTCAAGGGCGAGTACTCCCACAACGTGGGGCCGTCCATCGACGCCTTCTCCAACTTCCAGCCGCTGGGCGTGGTGGCCGGCATCACCCCGTTCAACTTCCCGGCGATGGTACCGCTGTGGATGTACCCGATGGCCATCGCCTGCGGCAACGCCTTCGTGCTCAAGCCCTCCGAGAAGGACCCGTCCGCCGCCCTGGCGGTCGCCCGCCTGCTCGAGGAAGCCGGCCTGCCCCAGGGCATCATGAACGTGGTCCAGGGCGGCCGCGAGACCGTCGAGGCGCTGCTCGACGCCCCCGAGATCAAGGCCGTGTCCTTCGTCGGCTCGACCCCCATCGCCGAAACCATCTACCGACGTGGCGCCGAGAGCGGCAAGCGGGTGCAGGCCCTCGGTGGCGCCAAGAACCACGCCGTGGTGCTGGCCGACGCCGATATCGACAACGCCGCCAACACCCTGATGGGGGCCGCCTACGGCAGCGCCGGCGAGCGCTGCATGGCGATCTCGGTGGCGGTATGCGTCGGCGATGACACCGCCGACCGTCTGATCGAGGCCATGGGCCCCAAGATCGCCGCGCTGAAGATCGGCCCCGGCACCGACAAGGGCCTGGACATGGGCGCCCTGGTCACCGCCCAGCATCGCGACAAGGTGCTCGGCTATATCGAGAAGGGCGTGCAGGAAGGGGCCACCCTGGTGGCCGACGGCCGCGAGCTGGTGGTCCCGGGCCACGAGAACGGCTTCTTCGTCGGCGGCTGCCTGTTCGACCGGGTCACCCCGGAGATGACCATCTACCGCGAGGAGATCTTCGGCCCGGTGCTGTGCGTGGTGCGTGTCGACAGCCTCGATGAGGCCATCGCCCTGACCAACGCCCACGAGTACGGCAACGGTACCTGCCTGTTCACCCGTGACGGCGAGGCGGCGCGCCGCTTCACCGACGCCATCGAGGTCGGCATGGTGGGTATCAACGTGCCGCTGCCGGTGCCGGTGGCCAGCCACAGCTTCGGCGGCTGGAAGCGTTCGCTGTTCGGCGACCTGCACGCCTACGGCCCTGACGCGGTGCGCTTCTACACCCGTCGCAAGGCGGTGTCACAGCGCTGGCCCTCGCCCTTCGAGACCACCCAGGCGGAGTTCCACTTCCCCTCCGGCGGTCAGTAGGCTCCGGCAAGAATGCCACGGGCCCTGCGGGGCCCGTTTTCGTTTACCACAGCGAGCGAGCCGCTGATCCACCACTGACAGGCGACTTATACACCGCTGCCCACAGCCCCTGCACCGCCTGCCCACCGCTTTTCACAAGGTGCCACACAGGGTTATCCACAGAACGACTCACAAGCTCATCGCCACCTTTATCTGCACGCCTGACCCGCAAGTCGGATTCCCACCATCGCCAGGTTGTCCACACCCGGCCCCGGTGCAGCGCGTCATCCCTTCGCTCCATCCCCCACTTCATTGGCGGACACTGATACGCATCAAGCCGGCGGTGTCCGGGCGGGGCTAGCATGGCGCCTCTCTTCGCTCGGAGATCGACATGGAACTGGTCTGTCCCGCGGGTAGCCTGCCCGCTTTGAAGCGCGCCGTGGACGAGGGCGCCAACGCGGTCTACTTCGGCTTTCAGAATGCCACCAACGCCCGCCAGTTCGCCGGGCTGAACTTCACCGACAAGCGCGCCCGCGAGGGTATCGACTACGCCCACGCCCGGGGCTGCCGGGTGTTCTGCGCGATCAATACCTACCCGCAGCAGTCGAGCCTGGCCCAGTGGCGCGCGGCGGTGGACCAGGCGGCTTCGCTTCAGGTCGACGCCCTGATCCTGGCCGACCCGGGCCTTTTGGCCTACGCCGCCGAGCGCCACCCGGACACCCCCCGCCACCTGTCGGTGCAGGGCTCCGCCACCAGCCATGAGGCGCTGGCCTTCTACCACCGCGAGTTCGGCATCCGTCGCGCGGTGCTGCCCAGGGTGCTGTCGATCCACCAGGTGCGCGACCTGGCCCGCCACAGCCCGGTGGAGCTCGAGGTGTTCGCCTTCGGCAGCCTGTGCATCATGGCCGAGGGCCGCTGCTATCTGTCGTCCTACCTGACCGGCGAATCACCCAACACCCACGGCGTGTGCTCGCCGGCGGCCCACGTGCGCTGGGAAGAGACCGCCAGCGGACGCGAATCGCGCCTGAACGGCGTCTTGATCGATCGCTACCGCGCCGACGAACAGGCCGGCTACCCGACCCTGTGCAAGGGACGCTTCAACGTCGAGGGCGACGTCGGCCACGCCATCGAGGCGCCGACCAGCCTCAGCACCCTGGACCTGCTGCCCCAGCTGGCGGCGCTGGGCATCAAGGCGATCAAGATCGAGGGTCGTCAGCGCAGTCCGGCCTATGTGGCCAGCGTCACCCGCGTGTGGCGCCAGGCGCTGGACCATCTGGACCGGGCCGGCGACGACTATCGCCCCCAGGCCGACTGGAGCGCCGCCCTGGCGCCGCTGGCCGAAGGCTCCACCCATACTCTCGGCGCCTACGAGCGCGACTGGAAATGACAGGAGGCGAGATGACCGCTGCTTCACTGGAATTGAGCCTTGGCCCGGTGTCCTTCTACTGGACCCGCGAGCGCTACTTCGCCTTTTATGAACAGGCCTGCCACTGGCCGCTGACCAGCGTCACCCTGGGCGAAACCGTGTGCTCCCGGCGGCGCGACATGAAGCTCGCCGACTGGCTGGAGATCGGCCACCAGCTCGCCGCCGCCGGCAAGCAGGTGATCCTCGGCTCGCAGACCCTGATCGAGTCCAACGCCGACCTGCGCGACCTGACCAGGCTGTGCGACAACGGCGACTTCCTGGTCGAGGCCAACGACATGAGCGCGGTGCACCGGCTGTCCGAGGCGGGCCTGCCCTTCGTCGGCGGCCCGGCGCTCAACCTCTACAATGTGCCGACCCTGGAGATCCTCAAGCGCGCCGGCATGTTCCGCTTCGTCGCCCCGGTGGAGTTGCCCGGCGCCGACCTGGCCCGGCTGCTGTCTGACGCCCGCGAGGCGGGGCTGGCGCTGGACTGCGAGGTGCTGGCCTACGGCCACCTGCCGCTGGCCTGGTCGTCGCGCTGCTTTACCGCGCGTCACCATCAGCACCCCAAGGATCGCTGCCAGTTCGTCTGCCAGGACTATCCGGAAGGGCTGTCGCTGACCACCCAGGACGACAGCCGTCGACTGTTCACCCTGAACGGTATCCAGACCCTGTCCGGGGCCTGTCAGGACCTGCGCCACGAGCTTGCCGAGATGGCCACAATGGGCGTCACCACGGCCCGGCTAAGTCCGCGTTCAGAGGGGATGGATGAGGTGGTGGCGGACTTCGACCTGGCCCGCCAAGGACGCTACTCGGCGCCCTCGCCGCTGGCGCTGGTGGACGCCGAGCTGTGCAATGGCTATTGGCACGGCCAGGCGGGGATGGATCTGGCGCCGGTACTGGAAGACTGAAAGCCCCTTCCCTCTCACACCACCTCACTCAGGAGGCCGGTTCGCCGGCCTCCATCGCTAGATGGCTCAACCCGCCAGCCAGCAGGCGGTAACCAGGCGCCTAGGCCTGGCGAGGCAGCCAGCGCTGCAGCTGGCCCAGCGCCTCGAGCAGGTAGGGATGCAGCAGTTCCATTTCCTGCCCATCCAGCAGGTTCTTCACCGTCAGCCCCAGTTCGGTATCGCCCTCCAGGCACAGCCGGCGCTGGAAGAACAGGCTGTCCGGGTCTTCCTCGCGGCTGGCCAGGCAGGCGAACTCGCGCCAGCCCCCCGCCACCTTCACCTCCCAGGGCGCGTCGGTGACCTGCAGGCGACCGTGCGTGAGGGTCAGGGTGACCGCCAGCGCCAGATCATCGATGGACAGACACACCCGGCGCCCTTCAAGCACGTCGAACTCACCGTCGGCCAGTGGCTCGGCCAGGGTGCGGTTGAGCCAGGGCTCGAGACTCGTGCGCAACAGCGGCAGGGGCAGCGGGCCGAGACGGCGCATCAGTGACAGATGCAGACGATGGGGCACCCGGGTCAAGGCGCCAGACGTCAACGACGACGGCAACGAAGGAAGGGTGGGCAGGGCAGGAAGGGCAAGAGAAGGCAACGACAGCGAGCCGAGCGGCGACAGCGACATGACGGGTTCCTGGTCAAGCGGCACGACGCCGCCGGGTCATGCTAGCGATACCGTCGCCCTCGGTTCATGACGCCCATCAAGCCCTCTGGTGTAGCGCTCGTTGAACGCTCTGACACAGCCGAATGCCGGGGTCGAAATGGGAACTCTGCTACACTGCTGACATCATCGGGTTCGGCCCCTTGGCTTCACCCAGGTTCCGCAGAGCATTGAGTTCACAAGCGGAAAAGGAGCAACGATGTCCATCGAAACCAGCTTCGAAGGCTACCTCAAGGCCAAAGAGGGTGGCCACCTGCGTAGCATGAAGATATCGCATCGCGGCGCCGTCTCCGTGGACAGCGCCGAGCTGGTGCGGTCGCGCAAGGTCAAGAGCAACGTCAGAGCCCTTCGCCGCAGCCTCGATCGCAGGGACAGCAAGCCGGAATGAGCGGCATCAAGCTGCTGCCACCTTTCGTCCTGCTGGTGGCCGGCTTTCTGCTATGCCATTCGATCCCTTCCTGGCGACGCTACGTCATTCGTGCCAACGGACAACAGCTGACCTTGCGCAGCGCCATCGCCGGCTTTGGGGCCGCCCTCCCGGTCTTCGCTGTGCTTTACCTCCTGCACGCTTTCTCTGCCCCCTCCGCTTCTCCTTACGCCTACCCAGACACCCAAGGCGAGCCCTTCGGCGAGCCCTTCCTTCAGACGTCGCTGGTTACCCTCACTATTGCGATCATCTGCCTGGCGTTTACGAAACTGGTGGCCTGGTACTATGCCTTCTATCTGGGCCAATCCCGTCTGCGCCAGCGCCTGGCCGGGTTTGCGCGTCGCAGCGTCGGGGCTAGTGTCTATCACCGACTGCAACGAGCAGCACAGTGGTGCCACTGGCAGAGCTATCGCTTCACCGTCCACGCCATGCGCAAGCTGATAGAGGGTGACCATGCCGAAACCCTCTACCTTGGCAGCCTGCTTGGCACCGGCAGCGGCCTCTGCATGTTCGTGCTGGATTCTCGCAAGGTGATCATCGGCAACGTGACTGGCATGCCCGAACCCTCGGCGCCCAAGGAGGAAAGCCAGATACGTGTGTTGCCCTACTTCACCGGGCATCTGTGCGAAGCCCATCTCCAGTTGCATATCACCACCGACTACACGCCCTACCTGGACGCCCAGAGTCGGGGCGAGGCCCACCGCGACTACGCCTTTGACATCGTGCTGGCCGCCCACAAGACCAGCTACGTCCGGGAGTTCGACATCCGTTTTTTCCGCAGCCGGTTCATCAACCACCACTGCCCCTGCGGCCACCCCGTCTACAACACCACCCGCTCCGGCCAGGCTCAGCCGCCTGGGGCGTCATAGCGCCTGCTGTCACGACGCTGGCTGAACGAAAACCACCCCTCCAGACACAACGATGGGCCCCGAAGGGCCCATCGTTGTGACGCTGGGTTGTTCGCGCGCCAGCCGTGCTTTCTAGCCACGTATTCTAGTCGTGCTTTCCAACCAAACGTCGACTAGCCACACTTCGACCAGCCGCAGCCGGCGTAGCAGGTGGGGCAGCCGTCCATCATGATCAGCTCGCCGCGACACTCGGGGCAGTTGCCGACCACGGCGGGGCTGGCGCCTTCGGCGGCGGACTCGGCAGGCTTGCCATCCAGCGGCTCGACCGCGCCGCTCGGGGTCTCGTCCTCGACCTCGGCGGGGTACCAGCCGTGGCCGGAGGCCTGGCGCCGGGCGTAGCGGCTGACCAGCTCCTCCACCGGAATCTGGTTGCCGTCGATGTCGAGGAAGCCGCGACGATAGAGGATCTGCTGGATCGACCAGGCGATGGCGGCGACCTCGGAGTCGTGGAACATCGGCTTGTTCCAGCGGTTCATGCCGCAGCGCACCAGGCCCTTGTCCCAGGCCACCTTGCGCAGATCCGCCACCGCCTGGGTGACGTAGCCGCCGCGGGCGGCCAGCGACAGGCTGCGCATGGTGGCGGTGATCCACTGGTGTTCGCTGGACAGCTGGCCGGAGGGGAAGAAGAACTCCACCGGGCGCTCGATAATCACCCGCTGGCCGTTGAGCACGCCTTCCACCGGCATGAAGGACACCAGCAGGTAGACCTTCTTGCGGCCTTCGGCGCCGACGTAGGAGATCTTCTCGGATACTGCCTCCAGCGTTCCCTCGGGGCGCGAGGGGATGCGCATGGTCAGCGGGTTTTCCTCGGGCAGCGGGGCCGGCGCGGGGGCGGCCTCCTCGCTCTTGACGCGGTAGCCCACGATCTTGGAATTGATTTCGACAGCCATCAGCGGGCTCCTCCAGAAAGATGATGCGGGCGTGACACGCTCACGACCCAGGCATGATGTTGCGGCTCGCCGCTGGTCCGATTACCACTTGCCATAGGTCCCCTCCTTCAAGCCGTCGTAGAGGTTGGCGGCGTTGTGTTCCTCGCCGTCGTAGATCACCGTCTCGTCGCCCTTGAGTTCGAGGGTCTCGCCGTTCTCCAGCTCGAAGATATAGGTGGTGTTCTTGAGGTCATCCTCGCGCACCAGCACGCCCTGGAAGGCCTCCGGGTTGAAGCGGAAGGTAGTGCAGCCCTTGAGGCGGCTCTGGTAGGCGTCCAGGTACAGGTCCTTGAACGCCTCGAAGGCAAAGTCGGTGGGCACGTTGACGGTCTTGGAGATCGCCGAGTCGACCCAGGCCTGGGCCGCGGCCTGCACCGCCACGTGCTGCTTGGGGGTCACCGCGTCGGCGGTGATGAAGTACTCGGGCAGGTCGCTTTCCACCGCGTCGGCGTGCATGAAGTGACGGTAAGCGGCAAGCTCGAAGGACACCACCTCGACCTGCTCCTTGGTCTTCTTGCCGGCCTGGATCACGTTACGGAAGTAGCGATGGGAGAACGACGGCTCGATACCATTGGAGGCGTTGTTGCCCAGCGACAGGCTGATCGTCCCGGTGGGGGCGATCGACGAGTGGTGGGTGAAGCGCGCGCCGTGCTCTGCCAGCTCCGCCACCAGCTGCGGCTCGACCTCAGCGATCTTCTGCATATAGCGGCTGTAGCGCGCGTGCAGGATGCGCCCGGGCACCTTGTCGCCGACCTCATAGCCGTCGCGGCCGAGCTCGGGACGCTCGCGAAGCATCTTCGGCGTCAGCTCGAACTCCTGCTCGAGGATCGGGGCCATGCCCTTCTCGCGGGACAGCTCCAGCGCCTGCTTCCAGCCCTCCACGGCCAGCACTCGGCTGACCTCCTCGGTGAAGCCCAGCGACTCGGCCGAGCCATAGGGCATCTTGAGCATGGTCATGGTCGAGCCGAGGCCGAGGAAGCCCATGCCGTGGCGGCGCTTGGCCTCGATCTCGCGGCGCTGGCCGGACAGCGGCAGGCCGCTGATCTCGACCACGTTGTCGAGCATGCGGGTGAAGATCGCCACCACCTCACGGTACTTGTCCCAGTCGAAGCGCGGCTTGTCGCCGAACGGATCGATCACGAAGCGGGTCAGGTTGACCGACCCCAGCAGGCAGGCGCCCTCCGGCGGCAGCGGCTGCTCGCCGCAGGGGTTGGTGGCGCGGATCTCTTCGCAGAACCAGTTGTTGTTCATGCGATTGACCTGGTCGATCAGGATGAACCCGGGTTCGGCGTAGTCGTAGGTGGAACGCATGATGGTGTCCCACAGCTCGCGGGCCTTGATCACCTCGACCACGCGGCAGGCCACGCGACCTTCGGCGTCCTGGGTGTAGCCGTCCTCGATCACCGGCCAGTCGCGGTAGATCAGCTCGCTGTCATCGACGTCGCCCTTCTCGCCCTCGTGCAGCGGGAAGGCCAGCGGCCAGTCGGCGTCCTGCTTCACCGCTTCCATGAACTCGTCGGTGATCAGCAGGCTCAGGTTGAACTGGCGCAGGCGACCGGCCTCGCGCTTGGCCTCGATAAAGTCGCGCACGTCGGGATGACCGACGTCGAAGGTGCCCATCTGGGCGCCACGACGGCCGCCGGCGGAGGCCACCGTAAAGCACATCTTGTCGTAGATATCCATGAACGCCAGGGGGCCGTTGGTGCCGGCACCGGCGCCGAACACGAAGGCGCCCTTGTGGCGCAGGGTGGAGAACTCGTAGCCGATGCCGCAGCCGGCCTTGAGGGTCATGCCCGCATCCACCACGCTGTCGAGGATGTCGTGCATGGAGTCGCGAATGGTCCGCGATACCGTGCAGTTGATCAGGCTGACCGCGGGCTTGTAGCCCTCGGCTCCGGCGTTGGAGGTGATCCGGCCTGCCGGCACGGCGCCGTTTTCCAGCGCCCAGCGAAACTTCGGCAGCCACTTGTCGGCGGCGTCGCCCTCGACGGCGGCCAGCGCCTTGGCCACGCGGTCCCAGGTGGCCTGAAGGTCGGCGTCGACGGGCTGGCCGTGGCGGTCCTTCAAGCGATACTTGGCGTCCCAGATGTCATACGAGGGGCCCTGCATGGGAACCTCCTGCGACAGGGCGGCGGCCTTGGCGGATGTGGTCATGAAAGCTTGTCTCCGATGAAGTTACCGGCAAATAAACGGGGTCGTAAAGGGGCGGATGCGCGCTCCGGATAAGCTCGGGCACCCTACCAGATATAGTAAAATTTTCGACCGGCGGCACAATATAAACGAAAAATCGGGCCATGGAAGACCCGATCGTTAATTCGGCTTTGGCGCATGAAAGGTAGCGCGGCCTACCCCGGGCGTCTCGCCCCGGGGCAGCCGCGATAGAGCCGGCTAGACGGTGCGCGAGAAGCGCCCGCTGCCGGGGACCAGGTAGGCATCGAAGGCCATGGCCACGTTGCGCATCATCAGGCGTCCTGCCGGCAGTACCCTGAGCGCTTGCTGCTTGATCTCGATCAAGCCGTCGGCCTGCATCTCGTCGAGCTGGTCGAGGGCGCTGGCGAAATGCGTGCGAAAGTCGATAGCGTGACGGGCTTCGAACTCGGCGAAGCGCACCTCGCCGTGACACATCAGCGAGGTGATCAGTTCGGCACGCAGCTGGTCTTCGTCGCTCAACCGATAGCCCCGCAACACCGGCAGCCGCCCGGCCTCGAGGTGCTCGGCGTACTCGGCGGTGGTCTTGACGTTCTGGCTGTAGGCGTCGCCGACCTTGCCGATGGAGGTGACCCCGAGCCCGATCATGTCGCACTGAGCGTGGGTCGAGTAGCCCTGGAAATTGCGCTGCAGGGTACCGTCGTGACGGGCTCTGCTGAGTTCGTCCTCGGGCAGGGCGAAGTGGTCCATGCCGATATAGACGTAGCCCGCCTGGGTCAGCCGCTCGATGGTCAGCTCGAGCAACTCGAGCTTGCGCCCGGGCGGCGGCATGTCCTCGTCGCGGATCAGCCGCTGGGCCTTGAACAGCGACGGCAGGTGGGCGTAGCTGTAGGCGGCGATGCGGTCGGGTCTCAGCGCCACCACCTTGGCCAGGGTGGCGTCGAAGCTGTCGCGGGTCTGCAGCGGCAGCCCATAGATCAGGTCCACCGACACCGAGGCGAAGCCGGCGTCCCGGGCGGCGTCCACCAGGGCTGCCACCTGGGCCTCGCTCTGCACGCGGTTGACCGCCTTCTGCACCAGCGGATCGAAGTCCTGGACGCCGAAGCTCAGACGATTGAAGCCCATCTCGCGCAGTTCATGGATCTGGGCGGGGGTCACCGTACGCGGATCCACCTCCAGCGAGAATTCCCGGCGCTGCTCCGGGGCGAACCGGAAGTGGCGCGCCAGGGCGTCGATCAGCCCCTTGAGCTGGTCATTGGACAGAAAGGTCGGGGTGCCCCCACCCAGGTGCAGCTGGTTGAGCTCCCGGGTCTCGTCGAACAGCGCCGCCTGCAGGGCGATCTCGCGCTTGAGCAGCGCCAGGTACTCAGCGGCACGCTCGCGATTGTGGGTAATGATCTTGGAGCAGGCACAGTAGTAGCAGAGGCTTTCGCAGAAGGGCACATGGACGTAGACCGACAGCGGCTTCGGCTCCCCCTGCTGGCTGCGCTCGACCGCCTGGCGATAGTCGGCGACACCGAAACCGTCGTGGAAGTGCGGCGCGGTGGGATAGGAGGTGTAGCGCGGCCCTGGACGGTCGTACTTCTCGACCAGCGCACGCTGAAACGGCAAAACATCGGATGACATCGACAAGGCCCCTCGTGACACGACCGCCCGACGGCGGCATCTGTCGGCATTGTCGCACGTCGAATCCGCCCGTCCCGGCAAGACGAAGCCAGACATGATCTGCATCAAATCACGGCAGCGGCATCACGGCGCTTGCCCCTGTGGCGTGTTCTCGCCCGAGGTAGTGCAAACGCGAGCCAACCGCAATGATGCCCCTGCCATCCCAGTGATCCCGATCAAGCATAGTACGGAAGACGTACCTCTCCCCGCCTAAAGTTGACCAACGTCATAGGGTATTGTCGCTGAGCGCTCCAATACTCGAGAGTCCCAAGGGACATCCCGCACAAACCGTGATGCCTGACCCAAGCCGCACGCCGCTTGCGTCAGGTATCACGCCCCAAGACCGAGGAGCGCTCATCATGAAATGGATCCCCCTGGCCGCGCTTGGCGCCGCCTGTCTGTTCAGTCTCAACGCCCAGGCCGCCGGCGACGCCGCCGCCGGTGAAACCAAGATCGGCGCCTGCGCCGCCTGCCATGGCACTGACGGCAAGGCCACCGGACCGATCTATCCCAACCTGGCGGGTCAGAACGCTCCGTACCTGGAAAGCGCGCTCAAGGCCTACCGCGAGGGTCAGCGCGGTGGTGGCATGTCCGCCATCATGGCGCCCCAGGCGGCGGCCCTGTCGGATCAGGATATCGCCGACATCGCCGCCTACTTCTCGTCGCTGACGCCCTGATCCCACCCTGGTGCGCGAAGCGTCCTCGGGGCGCTTTGCGCCTCGAGGTCATGCCATGACCCAAGCCCCCCGCCATTTTCCCCGCCACTGGTCTTCTCCCCTGCGCCTGCTTGTCGTGCTGTTGGCGATGTGCTTGAGCCTGCCCGCCCTGGCGCTGGAATTCGATCAGTATCCCGGTGACCTTGGCAGCGCCAAGGGTGACCTCGCGCTGTTTCAGCAGGCCTTTCCCGGCACCGACAGGGTCGAGCCGGTGACCGACCTGCCGTGGCCGGTCAATGCGCTCTACCGTGGCGACGAACTGGTCGGCTACGCCTTCGAGAGCGCCGAGGTCGCGCCGATCCCCGCCTACTCGGGCAAGCCGGTCAACCTGCTGATCGCCATCGATCCTTCCGCCAGCCTGCGCCTGGCCAAGGTACTCAATCATTCCGAGCCGATCATGCTGGTCGGTATCCCGTCAGAGCGCCTGGACGACTTCGCCGGCCAGCACCTGGGTACCTCGGTGACGTCGCGCCTGGAGGTGGGAGAGGACGTCGATGCCATCTCCGGCGCCACCGTGACCGTCATCGTGGTCAACGACACCATCATGCGGGCAGGACGCCTGGTCGCCGCCGCCCTGGGGCTGATCGAGGACCCCGCGGCAGCGCCAATCGCCCGCGTGCGCGACGAGATCTACGCGCCCGCCGACTGGCAGGGCCTGCTCGACCAGGGGGCACTGGGCCACCTGACCCTGCGCCAGGGAGAGGTCGATGACGCCTTCGTCGGCACCCCTGCGGAGCACTACCTGAGCGGCCAGCGTTCGCCCCGCGACGCCACCTTCATCGATCTTTACCTGGGCTACCTCAATGCGCCGAGCGTTGGCCGCAATCTGCTCGGCGAGCGCGGCTACGACCAGTTGATGGCGAGCCTCGCCCCCGGCGAACACGCCGTTGCCCTGCTCGCCGACGGCAGCTTTTCCTACAAGGGGTCGGGCTACGTGCGCGGCGGCATCTTCGATCGTATCGAGCTGGTCCAGGGCAACGCCTCGATCAGCTTCCACGACAGCGACCAGCGCCGCCTGCCGCGCCTGGCCATCGACGGAGCCCCCGCACTCAGCGAACGCGACATCTTCGTGATCCACGAGGACGCCCACTTCGACCCGGGCACGCCCTGGCGGCTAAACCTGCTGGTGCGCCGGGCCTCGGGGCCGCTGACCCAGGAGTTCACCCGCTTTCATCTCGACCAGGCGCTGCCCGAGGCCTTTATCGAGCGTCCCGAGCCGGTGGAGCCCGCCCCGCTGTGGCTCGAGATGTGGCAGCAGAGTCGGCTAGAGCTGATCGGGCTTGGTGCTGGACTGGTGACGCTGTCACTGATCCTGGCGTTCCAGGACGCCCTGGCGCGTCGTCCGCGCCTGCTGCGCCCGCTGCGCAAGGCCTTCCTGCTCTACACCCTGGTCTATATCGGCTGGGTCTCGCTGGCCCAGCTCTCGGTGGTCAATGTGCTGGCGCTGATCCATTCCGTCATCCATGGCTTCAGCTGGTCGGCCTTCCTGATCGATCCGCTGATGTTCGTGCTGTGGGTCTTCGTGGCGGTCACTCTGGTGCTGTGGGGCCGCAGCATCTTCTGCGGCTGGCTGTGTCCCTTCGGCGCGCTGCAGGACCTGGTCAACCAGCTCGCCCGTCACCTGAAGGTGCCGCAACTGACGCTGCCCTTCGCCGTGCACCGGCGGCTGTGGGTGGTGAAGTACCTGATCCTGTTTGGCCTGGTCGGGGTGTCCTTCTACGACCTGGGACAGGCGGAGCGGCTGGCCGAGGTCGAGCCGTTCAAGACCGCCATCACCCTGCACTTCCTGCGCGACTGGGGCTATGTGCTCTACGCCGTGGCACTGATCGCAAGCTCGGCCTTCATGCACAAGGCCTACTGCCGCTACGTCTGCCCGCTGGGTGCGAGCCTGGCCATCGCCGGTCGCCTGCGCCTTTACGACTGGCTAAGGCGGCACCATGGCCAGTGCGGCACCCCCTGCCAGATCTGCGCCAACGACTGCGAGCTGGTGGCCATCCATCCCGACGGTCGCATCGAGGCCTCGGAGTGCCACTACTGCCTGGACTGCCAGATCACCTACGACGACGACCGTCGCTGTCCGCCCCGGGTCAAGCGCAGAAAGCGCCTGGAACGGAATGCGGCGAGGACGCACGGCGACGTGGGTGACGCAGAACCCCGCGGATCAAGCCAGGACGGCGACCCGCGGCGTATACCCTGCCTTGAGGAGAACTGAAGTGAGTGACGATTCCCGCAGTATCCAGAATCTGGCCCGACGCCACTTTCTACGCAACAGTGCGGTGACCGGCGTCGCCGGCGCCGGCCTTGCCAGCGGAGTGGTCGGCGGTGTTGGCACCAGCGCCCTGCTCGGCAGCCGCAGTGCCCGCGCCAGTGAAGGCGATGCCATGGTGGCCCCCGGTGAACTCGACGAATACTACGGCTTCTGGAGCGGCGGCCACTCCGGCGAAGTGAGGGTGCTGGGCATCCCCTCCATGCGCGAGTTGATGCGCATTCCGGTGTTCAACACCGAGAGCGCCACCGGCTGGGGCATCACCAACGAGTCCCGGCATATCCTCGGCGAGTCCGCGCGTTTCCACAACGGTGACGCCCACCACCCCCACGCCTCGCTCACCGACGGTCGTTATGACGGCAAGTACCTGTTCATCAACGACAAGGCCAATACCCGGGTGGCGCGGATCCGCCTCGACATCATGAAGACCGACAAGGTCACCACTATTCCCAACGTCCAGGCCATCCACGGCCTGCGTCTGCAGAAGGTGCCCTTCACCAAGTACGTCTTCGCCAACGCCGAGTTCCCGATCCCCCAGGTCAACGACGGTCGCGACCTGGAGCATCCCGAGAACTACTACACCATGTTCAACGCCATCGACGCCGAGACCATGGAAGTGGCCTGGCAGGTGATCGTCGATGGCAACCTGGACAACACCGACGCCGACTACACCGGCCGCTTCGTTGCCTCGACCTGCTACAACTCCGAGAAGGGCATGACCCTGGCCGACAGCATGCGTGCCGAGCGTGACTGGGTGGTGGTGTACGACGTCGAAGCCATCGAGGCCGCCGTCGAGAAAGGCCAGTTCGAGACCCTGGGCGACTCCCCGGTGCCGGTGCTGGACGGACGCAAGGGCTCACCGCTGACGCGCTACATTCCGGTGCCCAAGAATCCCCATGGCCTGAATACCTCACCCGACGGCAAGTACTTCATCGCCAACGGCAAGCTGTCGCCGACGGTGTCGATCATCGCCATCGACAAGCTGCCGGCGCTGTTCGCCGACGAGATCGAGCCCCGCGACAGCGTGGTCGCCGAGCCGGAGCTGGGCCTGGGGCCGCTGCACACCACCTTCGACGGTCGCGGCTTCGCCTACACCACCCTGTTCATCGACAGCCAGGTGGCCAAGTGGAACATCGAGGAGGCGATCCGCGCCTACAACGGCGAGGACGTCAACTACATCCACCAGAAGCTCGACGTGCACTATCAGCCGGGCCACAACCACGCCAGCCTGTGCGAGACCCGCGATGCCGACGGCAAGTGGCTGGTGGTGCTGTGCAAGTTCTCCAAGGACCGCTTCCTGCCGGTGGGACCGCTGCACCCGGAAAACGATCAGCTGATCGACATCTCCGGCGACACCATGAAGCTGGTCCACGACGGCCCGACCTACGCCGAGCCCCATGACGCCATCATGATGCGCGCCGACCAGCTCAACCCGATCCAGGTGTGGGATCGCCAGGATCCGTTCTTCGCACCCACCCGCGCCATGGCCGCGGCCGACGGCATCACCCTGGAGAGCGACAACAAGGTCATCCGCGACGGCAACAAGGTGCGCGTCTACATGACCTCTGTCGCGCCCCAGTACGGCATCACCGAATTCAGGGTGAAGCAGGGTGACGAGGTCACGGTGGTGATCACCAACCTGGATACCGTCGAAGACCTGACCCACGGCTTCTGCATGGTCAACCATGGCGTGTCCATGGAGATCGGTCCGCAACAGACGTCCAGCGTCACCTTCACCGCCGAACGCGCCGGTGTGCACTGGTACTACTGCAACTGGTTCTGCCACGCGATGCACATGGAAATGTTCGGTCGCATGCTGGTGGAGAAGGCCTGAGGAGCGGCCGTGCCGAGCGCCGGTGGCGCTCGGCACGGCCCCAGGCGACATCACCATGTTCCAAGTTCCCTCCTTTCTCGCAGGCCGTTCGGCACCTGGCCGAGTGACACCGATGGCGCTGGCCCTGACCGCAGGGCTGGCGCTACTGGCGATACTGAGTTCCAGCGAGGTGCTGGCCGCTGAGCTGAAGGTGACCGCGGGCACACCGCTCAAGCGCTGGGTCGAGCAGGCCGAGCCCAACGATACCTTGCGGCTCGCACCGGGCCACTACGCGACAGGCCCGGTGATCATCGACAAGCCACTCAGCTTGGTCGCCGACGGTGCCGGTGTGGTGATCGATGGCGGCGGCAGCGGGACCCTGCTGACCTTGCGCTCACCTGGCATTTCCCTGTCCGGGCTGACCCTTCAGCACTGGGGCGGCGACCTGACCGCCATGGATGCGGGGGTTCACGTGGAAAGGACCGCCCATGGCGCCAGCATCGAGCGCTGCCGGCTGTCCGGCCCTGGCTTCGGCATCTGGCTCGATGGCGTCGATGACGCCCGGGTCCTCGACAATCAGATTCGCGGCGATACCCGGGTACGCTCCCAGGATCGCGGCAACGGCGTGCAGCTGTTCAACGCGCGTCGGGCGCTGGTCTCCGGCAACGATATCCGCCAGGTGCGCGACGGCGTCTATATCGACACCAGCAGCGACAGCGTGATCGACAGCAACCTGCTCGAAGACCTTCGCTACGGCGTCCACTACATGTACGCCCACGACAACAGCGTGACCAACAACCTGACCCGCCACACCCGCACCGGCTACGCCCTGATGCAGTCCCGTGGGCTGACGGTGAGGGCCAATCGCTCCATCGAGGATCGCAACTACGGCATCCTGATGAACAACATCACCGATAGCCGGATCATCGACAACGACATCATCGGCGTGCGTCAGGCACGCGACGCCCATGACCGGGGCCTGGTCAGCGGTGGCGATGGCAAGGCCATCTTCGTCTACAACGCCCAGTTCAACGTGATTCGCGGCAACCGCCTCGAGGACAGCGACATCGGGCTTCACCTGACCGCAGGCTCCGAGGACAACCGCATCAGCGGCAACGCCCTCATCCACAATCGCCGCCAGGTGAAGTACGTGGCCACTCGACAGCAGGAATGGTCCGAGCACGGTCGCGGCAACTACTGGAGCGACTACCTGGGCTGGGACCTTGACGAGGACGGCATCGGCGACACCCGCTACCAGCCCAATGACGCCATGGACCAGCTGCTGTGGCGACACCCGGAGGCCAAGGTGCTGATGGCCAGCCCGGCGGTGCTGGCGCTGCGTTGGGTACAGCGCGTCTTCCCGGTATTTCGCCCCGCCGGCGTCAGCGACAGCGCCCCCCTGATGACGCCTTCGAGACCTCGTTCCGCCACACGGACATCCTATCCATGACCCGCGCCACGACCTGCGCCACGACCCGCGCCACGACCTGCGCCATCGTCTTTGACGACGTCAGCCTGGAACACGGCGGCGTGACCCGCCTGTCCCATCTCAGCCTCGAGGTGAACAGGGGCGAGGTGCTCGGCCTGCTCGGCCACAACGGCGCCGGCAAGACCACCAGCATGAAACTGATGCTGGGACTGCTGTCGCCCACCCAGGGAAGTCTCAGCGTGCTTGGGCAACGGCCGGACCGAGCCGGCGACCGTGCCTTTCGCCAGCACCTGGGCTACCTGCCCGAAAATGTCCGCTTCTACCCCAACCTGAGCGGGCGAGAGACCCTCACCTATCTGGCCCGACTCAAGGGTCGGCCCACGACAGAGGTGGACGAGCTGCTGGTGCAGGTGGGGCTGGGTGAGGCCGCCGACCGACGCCTGGCGACCTGGTCCAAGGGCATGCGCCAGCGCCTGGGGCTGGCCCAGGCGCTGCTTGGCGAGCCTCGGCTGCTGCTGCTCGACGAGCCCACCAGCGGGCTCGACCCCGCCGCCACCGAGGCGGTCTACGCCACCATCGGAATGCTGAAGGCGCGTGGCGTGACGGTGGTGCTGTCTTCCCACCTGTTGCCGGGGGTCGAGCCGGTGATCGATCGTGCGCTGATCCTCGGCGAGGGCAAGTGCCTGGCGCTGGGCGACCTGGCGAGCCTGCGCGAACGCTTTGCGCTGCCCTACGTGATCGAGATGCGTGGTGCTCCCCAGGATCTGGCACTAAGGCTGATTCGCGAGGGCATCCCCGCCCGCTCTTCGTTGGCGGACGGTGGTCGACTGCGATTGGAAGTGGCCCCGGAGCACCGCATGAACGCCTTGAGGCTGTGCACTGCCTTTCAGGGGCTCAAGGACCTGGAAATTCGCCCCCCCAGCCTCGAGGCACTGTACCGACGTGTCCAGGACCCCAGCGGCCGCGATCCAGGCAATGGCAGTGACGGGAGCAGCGAGAGCGACGCCAGCGACCGCTACCAGGTGATCGACGAGTCCGACCACACCACCGTCTCACCATCCGCCGAGGACACGCCCTGATGCGCCTTCTACTGACCATCGCCCACAAGGAATTCCGTGACGGCCTGCGCCACCGCTGGGTGCTCGGGATCGCCGTGCTGCTGGGGGTACTGGCGCTGGGTATCGCCGCCTTCGGTGCTGCCGCCAGTGGTGGTACCGGCTTTACCGGCCTGTCCACCACCCTGATCAGCCTGTCGACGCTGTCCATGCTGCTGATTCCGCTGATCGCATTGATGCTGGCCTACGACGCCATCGTCGGCGAGGACGAGGGCGGCACCCTGCTGCTGCTCGCCACCTACCCCATGTCACGCCGGACCTGGCTGCTCGGCAAGTTCATGGGCCACGCCTGGGTGCTGGGCCTGGCCACCCTGTGCGGCTTTGCAGTCGCTGGCGTGGTCATCGCTTTCGCCACACCGGAAACCGCGCTGGCCGAGGTAGCCGCAGGGCTCACTACTCTGATCGTCTCCAGCGTGCTGCTGGGCTGGTCGTTTCTGGCCCTGGCGTACTGGATCAGCGCCCGTGCCGGCAGCAAGCAGGCTGCTGCCAGCCAGGCTCTGATCACCTGGTTCGTGTTCGTGCTGGTACTGGACCTGGCGCTGCTCGCCCTGCTGGTAGGCGTGCACCAGGGAGGGGCCTGGCTGCCCTGGCTGATGCTGGCCAACCCGGCCGAGTGCTTCCGACTGCTGGTGCTCTCGGCGGTCGAGCCTCATCAGGCCTCCGCGATCACCGCCCTGGCCAGCGCCACCCCCAGGTCGCCCTTGCTGCTGGCGCTGCTGCAGGTCGTCTGGGTGCTGCTACCCCTGGGTCTGGCGATCAGGCGATTCGAGCATCGAGCGCTGTAACCCGCACGCCCAGTTCAGCCGAATGCCGACGCTGCCTGCCGGCTATTGCTGCTGGCTTTTGCTGCCAGCTATCCCCCCACTCCGTCCGCCAGGACGCTCGCCTGGAGAACTCCCATGTTCCTTCCTTCTATGCTGCAACGCTTTGCCATCGGTGGCCTGATGCTGTTGTTGATCGGCTGCAACGACGGCACCTCTGACACGACTATCGGCCCCGCCCCCATCGGTGATGACGACATCTGCCATGTATGCGGGATGTTGATCGAGGCCATGCCAGGCCCCAAGGGAGAACTCGCACTCGATGGTGACAGCGAGGTCACCAAGTTCTGCTCGGCGGCGGAAATGCTGGTATTTCTTCTTCAACCCGAAAACGTCGAACGCCTTGCCCATGCCTGGGTTCATGACATGGCTCGCACCGACTGGGATCACCCCGGAAATGGTGCCTTTATCAGTGCACAGGAGGCCTGGTACGTGTCTGGCCATTCGCGGCCCGGCGGCATGGGACATCCGCTGGCGACCTTTTCCACAAGAAACGATGCGGAGGCTTTTCAGAGCGACCACGGCGGCATCATCGAGCGCTTTGATGAGCTTGAAATCGACCAGTTAACCCATATGAGCCGAGCAAACCACCCTTGAATAGGTATAGAAAATCCCGCAAATATGCAGCGACAAAAGCCGACCAAAAAAATTGCTAAATTTATGGATTTACCATGCTACATTCAAGAGACAATAAGATGGATGGAACATCCATGACAAGGAGCTAAACCGCGCATGTTATCTCATTGATATAGGTCATCTGGCGTAGGAATAATCGCACATCGCTACGCTTTAATGCGCCAAGCCTGCGTGAGATTTCTCGTCCCTTGCTAGAGTCGAAAGCATGAGCGAAAGCCTCCCTTCTCTTTACCAAGTCGCCCAAGGGGCGCCGGGGCACGACCAATGCATCTGACAAGATTTACCGACTACTCATTGCGCGTTCTGATGTACCTTGCCGAATCCGGCAGCGAACGCACCACGATCGCCGAGATCGCCTCACGCTTCGAGGTCTCACGCAACCATCTGATGAAGGTGGTTCAGGAGCTCAGTCGCCTTGGCTATGTCTCCGCCGTCCGTGGCAAGCACGGGGGACTGTCGCTCAAGCAGGCGCCGGGCAGTATCCACCTCGGCGCCCTGGTCAGGGATACCGAACATAGCCTCGCCCTGGTGGAGTGCGAAGGGGACGACAGCGCCTGCTACATCGCGCCCATCTGCCGCTTCAAGCAGATCGCCAACGAAGGGTTGACCGCATTTCTGGAGGTCCTGGATCGCTACACCCTGGATGACCTGATGACCCCTCAGTGCCGCCAGCGCCTGCACACCCTCAAGCTGATCGAGCTCGAGCCGGAGCCTGAAGCCGAGCCCGCCTGACGCGCCGAGGCAAGACAGGGTAACGCCACGACAGCGTACTCCGAGAATGCTAGCCTCCTGACCTCTGAGTTCTCTCGGTCGTCAGGAGCCAGCATGCCGATTCCGCCATTGTTTTCACCTCGCCGCGCCCGCCTTCTTCGCCTGAGTGTCGCCGCCGCACTGGTCTCCGTACTCGGGCTGACAGGCGTCAGCAGCCAAGCCATGGCGGTGGATTTCGACACCTCGGCCCACCAGACCCACCAGGACTGGCAGACCTTGATCGCGACCCTCGGCGACGAGTCCCATGTGCGAGCGGTCCAAAGGACCAGCTACAGCGACGCCATGCTCAGCGTCAACGCCACGCCAGGGCATTGCCGCACGCCCTGGATCGAGGTCAGAAGCGACCTTGGCCAGCGCCAGGCCGTGAGCGAAGTGGTCAATCGCGTTCCCATCGACCTGCTGGTAGACGAGCAACGTGCCCAGACCGGCACGGCGGTGCTGTCCACCCAACGCGGTGACGACGGCCTCTACGTGCGCGTGAATGGCATCGACATGGACCTGCTGGCCTCGCGTCTCGCCACCGGTGAGCAGCTGCATCTGCGCCTGCGCATGACGCCCGATACCAGCGACTACTGGTTCATGAGCTTTTCACTGAATGGCGCCTTTACGGCATGGCAACGGATGCAGACCCTGTGCAGGGCTTCCTGATCCGGCAGCAAGTCCAGAGGCAATATAAAGGTGCGGGCGTCATGATGCCTGAGAGGGCTAGCGGCGCGCCTGCTTCGGGGACCTTCTTCGGGGACCTTCCCCGAATGCCTGAACCGGGTCCCCTGAAGCCGCTCAGGCGGGCCGCTCCATCGCCTGCAAGGTATCTCCCAGACCATCTTGCCGCTGCCCATCGCGACTCAACCAGCGCCGCGCGAAGTCATCACCGCTCAAGGGCCGTGACAGCAGATACCCCTGGCCAAGATCGCAACCTAGGGCACGCAGTGCCTCGAACTGCGCCGGCGTCTCGATGCCCTCCGCCACTACCGTCAGTCCCAGACGATCGGCCATGGCGATGATGGTGGCGACGATGGCGTGATCGTTGCTGTCGGTGAGCATGTCGCTGACGAAGGACATATCGATCTTGACCGCCTGTACGGAAAAGCGCTTGAGGTAGGCCAGCGAGGAATAGCCGGTCCCGAAATCGTCGATGGCCAGGGCGAATCCCTGCTGGCGCAGGGTGTCGGTGATGCGTATCGCCTGTTCTGGGTCTTTCATGAAGCCGCTTTCGGTGATTTCCAGCCCCAGCAGCGAGGGGGAAACGCCAGCCCGGGCGGCGATCTCGCAAAGCTTGATTGCCAGCTCGGGATCCTCGAACTGGGCCGCCGCCAGATTGACGTAGAGTCGCTCGGGAAGCCGGTCCAGCGATGCCTGCTGCCACTGCTTCAGCTGTCGGCAGGTCTGCTCCATGACCCAGCTGCCGAGGGCCTCGATCATCCCTTGTTCCTCGGCCACGGCGACAAATTCCATCGGGCTTATCCATCCCAGTTCGGCGTCGTGCCAGCGACACAGTACCTCGGCGCCGATCAGGTCCCCGCTCTTGAGGTCGACACAAGGTTGAAAGCGGAGCTCGAGACGTTTCGTGTCCAGCGCCTCACCCAGTCGAGAAGCAAGCACCAGTCGGCGCCGCAGATCACGACCCATCTCTGGTGCGTAGAAGCGGTAGCCGCTGCGGCTTTCCTTGGCATGGTACATGGCGATGTCGGTGTGCTTGAGCAGCTCCCTGGAGCTATCTCCGTCGTCGGGGAAGAAGGCGACGCCGATGCTGACGTCGACGTTGAATCGATGCCCCTCATGCACCACCGGGTCATTCAAGGCGCTGAGCAGACGCCCCACGACCTGGGCGGCTCCGATCTCGTCGGTCTGCTCCACCATGACGACGAACTCATCGCCCCCCATCCGCGCCAGGCTTTCCAGCCTGCCAAGGCAACCGCTGAAGCGAGCGGCCACCTCCCTGAGCACTTGATCACCGACGTCGTGGCCCTGACCGTCGTTGATCTCCTTGAAGCGGTTGAGGTCGAGGAACATCAGTGCCACCCGATATTGCTCGGTGCGAGCCCGGACAATGGCCGCCTGCAGACGCTCCATGAAGTGGACCCGGTTGGGTAGACCGGTCCCGGGATCGAAGAAGGCCAGATGCCGTATATGGGCGTCGCTGCGGCGCCGTTCGAGCTCCGCCGAGGCGCCTGCGGCAAAGATCCGCAACAGATGACAGATGGGTTCAGGATCATGCAGCGGCTGGCGATACAGCGCAAACAGGATACCGACGGCGTCGCCGTTGGCGTCTTCCAGGCGTCGGCCGACGTAGGCTTCCACAGCGAAGCCGACCATCTCCTCGGCGCGGGGATAGCGTTGGCTCATGCCTCGAGCAATCACATGCTCGCTGTCGCGAAAGGACCTCTCGCAGGGCAGCCCTTCGAAACTGTAGTGAAAGGGCTCCACCGGCTGGCCCGATACCAGGCCGGCGATCAGCGTCGCCTGCAACGGGACGCTTTCCTCGACGCGTGACACGAACACGGCGTCCGCGCCGAGGGCGTCGGTCAGACGTCGCACCAGCAGGGTAAAGAAGGCGTCGTCGCTGCGTGCCGTCACCAGTTCGGCCATGTCCAGCACCGCCTGCTGGGTGTTCTGCTGATGCTGGTGGGCACGCATGGCCTGCAAGCCAAACGACAGGTTGTCCGCAAGCTCCCTCAGCAGCGCCAGTTCGTCGGCGCCAGCGTGGTAGGGCTGATCCATCAACAGCACCAGCACGCCCCGTCGCTCGCTTCCCAGACTCAGCGGTAAGGCTACCTCCGCCACGACCCCGAATCGCTCGGCCCAGGACGGAGGCGCTACCGTACCTGTCGTATAGTCGGCTACCCGTTGCTCCTTGCCTTCATGCACCGCTTGCCCGCTGGGACCCAGGCCCTCAGGCGTGGTCACATCCCAGCTGAAACGCGCGTGACGCAACAAATCATCGGCGCCACCGGCGCTGACCAGCGGCAGGATGCTGCGCTCGGGGTCGTCCTGGGCCAGCCCCGCCCAGGCGTAGCGGTAGCCGCCCTGCTCCACCGCCAGCCGACAGGCCTCCTGGAAGATTGCCATCTCGTCGGAGAGCCGAATCACCGCACGGTTGACCAGTCGCAGCAGGGTCAAGGCGCGGTGGGCGCGCTTGAGCTGTCGGTTGGTCGTGTCCAGTTGGGTGGCGGTCTTTTCCAGCGCCTGCTCGGTGCGCCGATTGGACAGTTCGGCCCCGCAGCGCGCCGCGGCAATTCTCAGCACCTCCTCGACCAGGCGACGCTGGTGCAGTCGATGGCGGTGCAAGGCAACCAGAACACCATGCAACTCACCTTCGGGCCCTCGCATCGCCACTCCGGCATAGGCTTCTGCACCAAAATCTCGCAGCAGGACGTCGTCCGGAAAGGCACTGCAGACGTTCTCCGGATAGATGCAGGCTCCGCCGTCCAGGGCATCGCGACAGGGGGTGCCGGCAGTCTCGTACTCGACGTCTGGCTGATGCTTGCCGTCTGCCATCAGCACCATGGACCGCAGGCGTGAGCCGTCCGCGACAGGGGTCGCTATCATCATGGCGTCAGCGTTGAGGATTACCGCCAGCCGATCGACCAGATGCATGAAGAAGTCATCACCGATATCCCGAGACAGGCTGTCGGCTAGGCTTTGAAAGGCTCTGCGGGCATCCATCTTCATAGGCCGGGCGACGATCCACTGAATAAGGTAATCAATGGTATCGAGGATAGCTTAACTTCGGGGCACCCCGCCGCCTCGCCCTGGCATTCTGTGCCGTTTCCCCCAGGACCAGACATCATCCGGCACCAGAAAACGGCGACATCTCCAAGACAACTGTCCCAGAAAACAGAACGTTAGTACTAAGTCGCAAGCATCAACGGTTCATGCCGGTAATCGCACAGATTCGTACATCCTTCCGTCGTACGAGCCTAGGCGCTGTCCGAAAAGTCGACGAGCGAAGGTTAGACAAGGCAAAAATCGGTGAGAAAGCGCAGTTTACGGGGTGTAAATGAGCATTTTGACCGGGCTGGCGCACCAGCCGATTTTTAACGCCGTATTACCGAGCGCAGGCACTTTTCAGACAAGCCCTAAAGCACCCGGCTTCTCAACCATCCGGTCAACACCTCTCCCAGCAACACCAGAATGACGATGCCACAGAGAATGGTGGCCACCGTCGGCCAGGCAAAGGTGTCGATGGCCCCCTGGAGGATAACGCCGATACCGCCGGCCCCGACCAGCCCCAGCACGGTGGACTCGCGAATATTGATGTCCCAGCGCAGGATGATCACGGCAAAGAAGGCCGGAACGACCTGAGGCACCACCGCGTAGAGGATGACCTTGGGCCGACTGGCGCCCACCGCTTCCATCGCTTCGACCGGCCGTCGGTCGATTTCCTCGATGGCCTCGCCCATCAGCTTGCCGACGAAACCGATGGAGCGACACATGATCGCGAGGATGCCCGCCAGCACGCCGGGGCCGAAGATCGCCACGAACAGCAGCGCCCAGATGATGGTATTGACCGAACGACTGGCCACCAGCACGAAACGGGCAAACCACAGGCAGGCACGATTGGGCGTGGTGTTCTGGGCCGCCAGGTAGGCGACGGGCAGGGCCACAAAGATCGTCGAGAACGTGGCCAGGGTGGCGATATGGACGGTCTCGACCAATGCCTCGACAATCTCGCCGAGGCGCCGCGGGTCGGGTGGCCACATGCGGTCGGCCAGGCTGTAGATCTGGGCAGGCGCATCCCACACCCAGGGCCAGAAGATATCGACATCCCTGGCCGCCCAGCTCAACACCGCCACGACCAGCAACAGCAGCACGAAGCGCGTCCAGCGCTCCCGTCGGCTGTAGCGCTGCCATACCCGTTGTTCTGTCGGCGTCGCTACCATAGTCGTCTCCTGACCCAGCCACTGATGCCCTCACTGACCAGAATCACCGCGATGATCACCAGCAGGATGGCGAAGGCAAAGTCATAGTCGTAGCGCCCGAAGGCGTTCATCAGGGTGCCACCGATACCACCGGCGCCGACGATACCGACCACCGCCGAGGCGCGCAGATTGCTGTCCAGCTGATACATGGAAAGCCCCAGCTGGCGTGGCAGGATCTGGGGGAAGACGGCGTACAGCAACGTGGACATGAACCCTGCACCGACCGACCGCATGGCCTCCACCTGCCCCCAGTCGATCTCCTCGATCTCTTCGGCCAGCAGTTTTCCGACAAAGCCGATGGAATAAAGCGTCAGGGTCAGGATCCCGGCCAGGGGTCCGAACCCCACCGCCTTGACGAACAGAATCGCCACGATGACCGGGTGAAAACTGCGCGACACGATGATCACCGCTCGCCCCACCAGATAGACCGGACGCGGGGCGATATTGCGCGCCGCCATCACCGCAAAGGGGATCGACAGTGCCACCCCCAGCAGAGTCGCCAGCAGGGCAATCTGGAAGCTTTCCTTGAAGCCGGTCAGCAGCAGTTCGAAGCGCTCGAAACTGGGCGGAAAGCCGCCGCCGAAGATGCGCGCGGCCCGCGGCAGCCCATCGCTGATCCGCTCCCAGTCGAACGGCAGGGTGGCCAGCGCCCAGCCCAGGTAACCCAACACGCCCAGCGCCAGCAGCAGGCGCACCACAGGACTGGCGATAAAGGGCGGCTTGCGCCAGGTCCGAGCCTTGTCGTTGACCATCAGCGTTCCCCTTCCGCGACGGTCGATGCGGAGGTCTCGTCCGGGGCCTCGATGCCACCGTAGATCTCCTCCAGCGCTGCGGCATCAAAGCGCTCCGGCGTGCCATCGAAGATCATGCGACCGTGGCGCAAGCCGACGATACGCTCGGTGTAGGCCCTGGCCTGGGCCACATTGTGAATGTTGATCAGCACCGGCAATGACAGCTCGCTGGCCAGGGCTCTCATCAGCTTCATGATCTGCTCGCTGGTGACGGGGTCCAGCGAGGCGGTCGGCTCGTCGGCCAGCAGAATGTCCGGCTCCTGCATCAAGGCTCGGACGACCCCGACGCGCTGGCGTTCGCCGCCGGACAGTTCGTCCGCGCGCTTGTTGGCGTACTGGGCGATGCCCACTCGCTCCATCAGGTGGAAGGCGCGTTCGATATCCTCCGGCGGGAAGCGCCGCCGCCATGCCTGAAAGAAGCCGACGTAGCCAAGCCGACCGGCCAGCACATTCTCCATCACCGTCAAGCGGTCGATCAGGTTGAAGCCCTGGAAGACCATGCCGATGCGCCGCCTGGCCTGGCGCAGTGGTGCGCCCTTGAGGCTGGACAGCTCCTGGCCGTTGAGCCTGATCGACCCCGAGGTGGGTTCGATCAGCCGATTGATGCAGCGGAGCAAGGTGCTCTTGCCCGCCCCGGACGCCCCCACGATGGACACCACGGAGTTGCCTTCCACGCGCAGATCCAGCCCCTTGAGCACGGGGTCATCGTGGCCATAGCGCTTGACCAGCTGGCTAATCTCGAGCATTGCACGTCCTCGTTCCCCGGGAAGGCCGAGCGCCATGCGCCGGCCCTCCTGTCCCTGGGATACCCTGTCGTCACTCCAGATTGTCGGCGGTGTAGCTGACGCCGTTCGAGGCCTGGATGGTGCGAATGACCTCCCACTGGTCCTGGTAGGTGATCGGGATGAACTTCTCGACGCCTTCGAATTCCTCACCCAGCGCGGTACCGGCGAAATCGAAGCTGAAGAAGGCTTCCTCGATGCGCTCGACCAGATCCGGCGCCAGGTCATGGGCGTAGGTATAGGAGGTGGTGGGGAAGGGCTGGGACTCGAAGATCATGCGCACGCTGTCTTCGTCATACAGCCCCCGTGCGGCCATGCGCTCCACCACCTCGGACGCCACCGGTGCAGCGTCGTAGTCACCCGCTACCACGCCCAGCATCGACTGGTCGTGACTGCCGGAATACACCACCTCGTAGTCCTCGTCCGGCACCACGCCTTCCTCGGGGAACAGCGCACGCGGCGCCTGATTGCCCGAGTTCGAGGTGGGTGAGGTGTGGGCGACCCGCTTGCCGGCCAGGTCGGACAGCGACTGGATATCCGAATCGGCCTGGGTGTAGACCTGCAGGGTATAGCCGAAGCGTCCGTCGTCGGAGCCCATCAAGGCAAAGGGAACGGCGCCGGCCAGGTTGACGGCGAAGGGCGTGGGGCCGGTGGAAAAACCTGCAATATGCAAACGCCCGCTGCGCATGGCCTCGACCTGGGCCGAGTTCGACTGGACCGCGAAGAAACGAACGTCCTTGCCCGTCACCTCCCGGAGGTGATCGATGAAGGGCTCCCAGATATCGGCATAGATGGCGGGGTCTTCCACCGGGGTGTAGGCGAAGATGAGGGTGTCGGGGTCGACCAGTTCGTCCTGATTGGCGGGCGGGTCGGCCACCAGATCGCCATTGCGGTCGCAGTACAGCGCATCCAGATCACCTCGGGGGCAATCCTCGGCGACAGCGACGGATGCAACAGCGCCGAAAGTGAGCAGGAGACCTGCGTTGAGGACCTGGCGTCCCCGGCTTGAGCGTTGTGTCATGGCGTGGCTCACCTATGCTGAGTCTTGTTATAGGGTGGGAATCGACCCCGGCCTGTCGAGCCGACATCGCGGGTCCCGGCGGCAGCGGACAGCCTGGCGGTCGACGACTGGCGACTTGGGGAAGGCTCTGTCAGATGGGCTGAAGGCTTCACTCGTTACGCTGAAGGCTCTACCACATGGGCTGAAGGCTCTGCCACATGGGCTGAAGGCTTCCCGCGTTACGCTGAAGGCTCTACCACATGGGCTGAAGGCTTCCCGCGTTACGCTGAAGGCTCTGCCAAGTGCGAAGACGAGCGCCAGCGACGCAGCGATGTTCGAAAACAAACATCGTTGAGTTCAATCTAGGAGGTGACACTTTTATGTCAAACGTTGAGGCCAACGACTTTCCACGCTGCCGCAATCACTACCTGCTGATGCGCCACGGCCATAGCCAGGCCAACGCCATGGGCCTGATCGTTTCCTCCCCCGAGCAGGGGCTCGAAGGCTACGGTCTTTCGCCCAAGGGGCAGGAACAGCTGCACGAACGGCTGACCGGCTGGCACCTGGCCGCGCCTGACCAGGTCTTCCATTCGGACTTTCTGCGCACCACCGAAACCGCAGCGCTGGTCGGGCAACACTTCAACGTCACCCCACACCCTGAACCGCGCCTGCGAGAGCGCTTCTTCGGTGACTACGACCAGGGGCCGGACCCGGCCTACGCGGACGTCTGGGCAATGGATAGCGAGAATGCCGAACACCGCACCCACGGCGTCGAAAGCGTCAGCGACGTCGCCCGCCGACTCATCGACCTGATCATCTCGCTGGAACAGCGCTTCGACGATGCCACCATCCTGCTGGTCGGCCATGGTGACCCCCTGCAGATCCTGCTGACGGCAGCCTGCGGTGAACCCTTGAGCGAGCATCGAAGCCAACCACCGCTGGCACCGGCAGATGTCCGGCCGCTGATCTTCGCTCGCTGATTACCGCTCGCAGCCCCTTTCTTGCAGCCGCCCCTGTCAGGGCTGTGAACAACTCGGTGGAAAAGTTCTCCACCCGCTATGGATAGGCTATTGACAAGCCGCCGCTCCCCCCATGAACCGTGGCGCTGTGCCGCTACATGCCACCGGTAATGACTGTGGGCAAGTTTTCCATTTTCCCGGCTCGACGCTGCGAAGTTCGTCAGCCGGACTCGGCGGGGCACGTGCTATGTTCCTCGTAACCCCTGAAAGACCCATTCAACTAATGCTTGGCAAATGATCTTGAGCGGTGCTTGAGAACGATCATTCCCCATGCTCCTCATTGCCACAGGAGCCCACCCGTCCGCATGATGGCATCTTCATTTCTTTTCCTGAGTCGACGCCCGGCGTCTCTTGTGCATGAGCGCGAGGTCTGAACATGGGCCCGTTCAAGGCGCGTCAGTTTCTGCTGCTTCAGGGGCCATGCTCTCCCTTCTTCACGCAACTGGCTCGCACCCTTGCTGACCAGGGACACGGTGTTCATGTGCTCGACCTGTGTGGTGGAGACCTGCTCTATCGTTGGCGCCTCGGGGGCCAACGCTACCGTGGCGACGCCGCAGGCTTTGGCGAACTGATCGATGACTTTCTCGGTCAACGGGGAATCTCCGACCTGGTGGTCTTCGGCGACCAGCGCCCTCTGCATCGGCTCGCTGTTCAGGCCGCAGAGCGTCAATGGCTGCGGGTCCATGTATTCGAGGAAGGCTACCTGCGTCCCCACTGGATCACCCTGGAGCCCCAGGGTGTCAACGGATGTTCCCGTTTTCCCAGGGACCCGGCCTGGGTCTTCGAGGCCGCCCATTGTCTCGGGCCGGCAGAGCCTCCCGTTCCTTGCATCAGTCCCTTCTTGACCCGTGCCACCCACGACGTGATCTACCATCTGGCAGGCGTCCTTAACCCTCTGCTGTTCCCGGGCTATCGCGGCCACGCCCCGGTCAGCGCTCCCCGAGAGTACGCCGCCTATACGCAGCAACTGACGCGCAAACGCCTGCTGGCTGGCTTTGAAGCTAACCGCATCAAGGCATTTCTTTCGGCGCCAGCGCCCTACTTCGTGTTGTTGCTGCAACTGGACAGCGACGCCCAGATCCGCTGCCACTCGCCCTTTCCCGACATGGCCCGGGTACTCGAAGAAACCATGACGTCCTTTGCTCGTGACGCGCCGGCCCGGACACGTCTGTTGATCAAGAACCACCCTCTCGACCCCGGCCTCAGCGCACACCATCGTCGCGCTCGCCGACTGGCTCGGGAGTTGGGTATCGACCGGCGGGTACTGTTCATCGAGGGCGGTGACCTCAATCACCTCCTGCCGAGCGCCACTGGCGCCATCACCGTCAACAGTACTTCCGGTTTCGTGGCCCTGGAGCACGGCTGTCCGTTGCTGACCCTGGGCGAAGCCATTTACACCATGCCCGGACTGGCGACAGGCCGGCAACGGGTCCCCGCGGGCTTCTGGCACGATCCACCGGCACCGAACGCCGCCCTGTATCAGGCGCTCAGGACCACCCTGCTGCGAACCGTTCAGCTCAACGGCAGCTTCTACTGCCGCCTCGGTATTCGCCTCGGTGTGCACCACAGCGCCAGGCGGCTCGTCGCCGAACGCTCTCCCCTGGAGGAGTTACTGTCATGCCTGCCCGCCGCCGCCTGACCCTTGTTTTTCCCGTGCCAGATACGGCTTTGGCGGCTTCAGGGGCCGACTCGCGGCACGTCGTAGCTGCTCGGCTCGCTGGCCCGCTTCTTTCTGACCGCCGATGCTGACGTGGATCGCGTCCCGAGACCTGGCGTTCATCCTGTGCGTACTGGGACTCCCCCTCGGCACGGGACTCAGCTTCGCCATAGACGCCATAGGCTGTCGAGGCCTGGGCAACTGGCGCGACCGCCCCCTGGCCCCCTGGCTGGTCCATGCGGGCACCTGGGGGCTGTGCTACGTACTAGCCGTAGCGGTGCTGCAACGAGGTGCGCTGGCCCTGGCCACGGTGCTTACCCTGCAATGGGTGGTGCAGCGCAGCCATCAGGCGAAGTGGCAGAGCCTGAAGGAGCCCTTCCTGGTGCAGGACTTCGAGTACTTTCTCGATGCCATCCGACATCCAAGGCTCTACCTGCCGTTCTTCGGTATCGGCCTGGCCCTGGGTGCCAGCCTCGCCGCCCTGATGGCGGTGTCGGTCTTCGTCTTCCTCGAACCCTGGCTGCTGGATCAGCTCTCCCTATCCTCCATGGCGCTGCTGCTGGGCGGCCTGGCACTGGGTCCAGCCATTACTCTGGGGCTTGGCTTGCGGCGCCTCCCGGCTGCCACCCTGGTTCCGTGCCGAGATCACCAGCACCTGGGACTGTGGAGCTGCTTCTGGGCCTACGCTCGCTTCCCCGGTACCCCCATCGACACCACCCAGGCTCCAGCGCTCCTGCGCCAACCGCCATCACCAGTCGCCCAGGAGTCACTGCCACACCTGGTGATTGTCCAGGGCGAGTCGTTCTTCGATCCACGCCCCTGGTACGACCAGATACCCCGGGATGTGCTCGCCCACTGGGATCGCCTGAACGAGCAGTCCATCACCCACGGCTACCTCAAGGTGCCAGCCTGGGGCGCCAACACCATACGCAGCGAAACGGCCTTTCTGTGCGGGCTGGACGAGGATGCTCTGGGCATGCATCGCTTCAATCCCTATCGTCAGCTGTCCCGCCAGCCGGTTCCCAGTCTGGCCAGTGCCTGCGCCCACCTGGGTTACCGCACACTGGTGCTGCACCCCTACCCCGGTGACTTCTACCAGCGCGACCAGGTCATGCCTCGGCTGGGATTTCAGGCATTCGAAGACATCGAAAGCTTCAGGCATTGCCGTCGAGATGGCCCCTTCATCGCCGACGTCGAGCTCGCCAGGCGCGTCACACAAGCCCTGGATGATCCAGACCCGCGCCCACTGATGGTGTTCGTGATCACCATGGAAAGCCATGGCCCCTTTCTGCTGGAGCCAGCGCCCGATCCACTGCGCTGGCTCGCTGCCGACGCCTCGCGCCCCATGGCCGTGACCCACGAACTCGATATCTATCTCCATCACCTGGCCAATACCGACGCCATGCTCGGCGCCCTGGCGGCGACCCTCACCAGGCAATCGCGCCCGGGCCTGTTGTGCGCCTATGGCGACCACGTCCCTATCCTGTCTCCCAGCTATCGCTGGCACGGAGAGCCCAATGGAACAACGCCGTTCATGATCTGGAGCAACCGCCCCCAGACCACACGACGGCCGGAGCCACCGTCCGACCTGTCGCAACTGGCCGAAGCACTGCTCCACTCCATCGGGTGCCAGACCACGACCGTCGCCACAGGCTCCCTCGGGCGCTCCCTCCACCGCCATTGCAAGGAACCGCTATGACCAGGCGCGTCGCCATCATCGGAAACGCTACCCGCTTTCCTGGAGTCCCCGGAGAAACCCTGTGGCAGAGCCTGCTGGCGGGGCGGGATCTGGTCACAGAGGTGCATGCATCGCGCTGGGACTGGCGCCGGTTCTATCATCCCGACCGTCGTTCGCCCGGTACCAGCGTGACCTTCGCCGCCGGATCACTCGGCGACATCGGCGGCTTCGACGCCGACTTGTTCGGAATTTCTCCCAGGGAAGCGGCGACCATGGATCCCCAGCAGCGCCTGCTGCTGGAGCTGACCTGGGAAGCGCTCGAGCACGCGGGCGTCCCCCCCTCGCGCCTGCGCGGCAGCCGCTGCGGGGTCTATATCGGCATCTCCAGTCCTGACTTCGCCTATCGGCATACCGCCGACCTGGCCTCTCTGGGCAATCTGTTCGCCACCGGCAACACCTTCAGCATCGCCGCCAATCGGTTGTCTTACGTGTTCGATCTCAAGGGACCCAGCATGGCCATCGACACGGCCTGCTCGTCTTCCCTGGTAGCCTTTCATCAGGCCTGTCAGGCCATTCGCGCCGGTGAATGCGACACCGCCCTGACCGGCGGCGTCAGCCTGCACCTGCATCCCTTCGGCTTCGTCGCCTTCTCCAAGGCCGGCATGCTGTCGCCGCGAGGCCGTTGTCGCGTGTTCAGCGAAGACGCGGACGGCTACGTGCGCTCGGAAGGGGCCGGCATCTTCGTGCTCAAGGCGCTCGATCAGGCGCTCGCGGACGGCGACCCCATCCTCGCCGAAGTCGCCGCCAGCGGCACCAATACCGACGGACACAAGTCAGGACTCACGGTACCCAGCGCTCAGGCTCAGGCCCAACTGTTGACCGAGGTCTACGCCCGGGCGGGGATCGATCCCGACGGACTGGACTACCTGGAAGCCCATGGGACCGGCACCGCCGTCGGAGATCCCATCGAAGTCACCGCCATCGGCCAGGCCCTTGGGCGACATCGTCACCACCCATTGCCGATCGGCTCGGTCAAGAGCAACATCGGCCACCTGGAGACAGCGGCCGGCATCGCCGGACTCTACAAGGCGCTGGGTTGCCTGACCCAGCGCTTCGTCCCCGCCACCATCGGTGTCGATCGCCTCAATCCTGAGCTGCACCTCGACGAGGCCAATGTGGACGTGGTGCTGACACCGCGGACGCTCCCCGAAAGCGGCCCCTTGACCGTCGGTATCAACAGCTTCGGTTTCGGGGGGGCCAACGCCCACGTAGTGCTGACCACGCCGCCGCCACCGTCACTGGTGCGATCGCGACCGACGCCACGAGTCTCTTTCGAGCAGCCGCTACCGCTGCTTGTCTCGGCCCACGACGAGGAAGCGCTGGCTGCACTGGCAAGTCGGCTAAGCGACCACCTCGAGACGCACCAGCCAGCCCTCGATGCCCTGACCTGGACCCTGGTTCACCACCGCGAGCGCCTTGACGAACAGGCGCTGACCCTGGTGCGGGACCATGACGAGGCCAAGGCGGCCCTGGACTCGCTGAAGGACACGACGACCGCTCCCCACAGCAGCGCCCCCAGGGTGTGGCGCCAGCGACGCCTGGATGCGCCCCAGGGGCCGGTATTCGTCTACACCGGCAATGGGTGCCAATGGTTTGGCATGGGGCGTGACCTGCTCTCGACCAGTCCCACCTTCGCCGATACCGTCGCGCGGGTGGATGAGCACTTCCTGCCCATCGCCGGCTTCTCGTTGCTCGAGGTACTGGCCAGCAGCGATGATCCGGCCCTGCTCGAAGACACCGTGGTGGCCCAACCGGCGCTATTTGCGATTCAGGTCGGGATCACCGCCTGGCTTGACGAGGCGGGGATCACGCCCACCGCGGTGGTCGGTCACAGCGTCGGTGAGGTCGCGGCGGGCTGGGCCTGCGGCGCACTATCACTGGCTGAAGCGGTGACCGTGATTGCCCACCGCAGCCGCCTGCAGGGCAAGATCCGTCATCAGGGAGGCATGACCGCGGTGTCCTGCTCCGCTGACACCATCGCCACCTGGCTCGCACAGCCACGCTTCGCCGAGATTTCCCTGGCCGGGGACAACAGCGAAGGGAATGTCACGCTGGCGGGACCGTTGCCGGCGCTGGCCGAACTGGAAGACGCCTTGCGGGCCGCGGGCCATCGATACCTTCGCCTGGCGTTGGACTACCCATTCCACAGCCCACTGCTGGATGGCTTGAAGACCCCGCTGCTCGAGGCGCTTGCCGATCTGGACGGATCAATTCCACGCTTGCCGATGATCTCCACCGTCGAGGGTGGCGAGACCCACCGCCCCCTCGGCGCTGACTACTGGTGGCAAAACCTGCGGGCGCCTGTGCGCTTTCGCCAGGCCATCGAGTCGCTGATCGATCGCGGTGACTTGGTGCTGGTGGAAATCGGCGCCCATCCATTGTTGAAGCGATACATCGAGGAGCAGTGTCGCCTGCGGGGGCATCAGGTCCTGCATATCGCTACCCTGACACGCCAGGGCCGGGCCCTGGACGAACTCACCGAAGCACGGGCGCGTCTGTGGCTCAGTGGAGCCCTGGATGGCTTTTCCCCCTGGTTCGAACGGCCCCTTGCCCCCATCGAACTCCCCGCCTACCCCTGGCAACGTCGCCACCACTGGACCCGCCCGAGTGGCCTGGGTCACAACCCGCTGGAGCAGCGTGACGAACATCCCCTGCTGGGGGCTCGCCAGGCCCCGGACGAGTCGACGTGGATCCAGCGTCTGAGTGTTGCCACGCAGCCCGCTCTCGCGGACCACCGGGTCGGGGAGACACCGGTGCTGGCCGCAGCGGCGCACGTCGAGATGGTACTGGCTGCCGCCATCACTTCGTCGCCAGACACCACCTTCGAAATCAACGATCTGGAGATCCTGGCGCCACTGGTACTGGACGCCTCTGTGGGCAAGCTGGCGCGGCTCACCCTGGCCGATCAGGGGCGTGTTCAGTTGACGGTACGCGACCTCGACCCGGCAGCCGCCTGGCAGTTACACCTCAGCGCCCGCCTGGCCCCTGCCTGCCAGGGCAGTCTGCTGCGTTCGGCCCCTCCGCTTGTGCCGGCCAGTGAGGAGCACCTGGATGGCGAGACCTGGCTGGATAAAAAGGCCTGCATAAACAGCGACGCCCACCTGGCGCTCGCCAGGTCGATGGGGCTCGACTACCGCGGCGAGTACCGTAGCCTGGGCCGGATCTGGTGCCAGGACGATGAAGCCATCGGCGAGTTCACCGTCAGTGAAGACACTCCTTGCTGGTGGTTGCCACCCGGTCTGCTGGATGGCGCCCTGCAACTGTGCCTGCCACTGATGAACAACGCTCAGACGCCGCCGACGCAGGGCTACCTGCCCGTGCGCCTGTCGCGCATGCAGTTCGACAAGGACGCCGGTCGACCGACCCACGCCCGCGCCGTCATTACGCGACGCTCACCACACTCCTTCACCGCCGACCTTTGGCTGTACCGCAAGCATCGTTGCGTTGCTGCCCTCGAGGAGGTCCGCTTCGCGACAACGCCACTGGCCCTGCCAACCTCCTCGTCCACCGAGTGGCTGACCACCCGCCTGACCCCGGCGCCACTGGTACCTACCCCCTTGGGCGAAGAAGGCAGGCGACTGGCCAATGCCCTTGCCGGCATCATGTCAGGCCCAGTGGGGCGTGACCTCGAGGAGCTCAGCCTGCTGTTCGAGCGTCTCAACGTTGCCTGGCTCGAGGAGGCCTTCGTCGCCGCTCGGCCCGATATCGAAGGCGACGGCCTGGGCAATAGTGAACTCTACCGTCGACTTCTGGCTCAGTACCCGACAGGCGCGACAGTGACCTCCTCGGAGGTGCAAGCGTCTTCTGCGGCGGTCGATATCTGGCGGCTGCTGCTGGCGGAGTACCCTCGGCAGTTCCCTCTGCTTGGCTCACTCGGGCGTTTTGGCCTGCATCTTCCCGGCCTGCTGGAGGGCTCGATCGAGCACATCGAAGGGATGCCCCTCGACGCCGCTTCGCTGATCCCGGAAGCGTTGTGGCAGGCCCTGCACGACGAGGTTCTCGCCAGCGTTTCCCGGATCCTGTCGACGCTACCCTCGGCACAACGGCTGCATCTGGTCGAGGCAGGATGCGCGGCGCCTCGGTTGGGCGAGGCGTTGAGCCAGAAACTGGACCCCGATCGTCTCATGGTGGACGTCCTGCCCCCAGATGATGGCTGCCGCCAACGCACCCAACCGCTGATCGAAGCGTCCAACGGTGCCGCATCGCTGCCCCCCTTCCTTACCGCCCCCGGCGCCCAGCTGGCCTGGGTGGTGAGCACACCGACGGATCTCGAAGTCAGCATCGAGGCAATCGACAAGGCCACGACGCGCCTGGCTCCGCACGGGCAACTGCTGATACTGGTCCTGCCCCCTACAGGTTGGTGGCGAGCGCTGGGCTCCCTGCGTCCTGACGCCAGACCGGCCACTGTCGAGGCGATCTGCCGCCACCTGAGCGAGGCCGGGTTCAGCGTCGAGGCGCGCACCCCGACAGAGGCCTCCCATCTTCCGACTCTGCTGAGTGCCGTGCCCTCGGCAAGCGCTCGCCCCACCACCGAGACCGGTTCGGCCGAGCCTCTTGCACAGCGCGACGCAGCCACCTTGCTGGTGGTGGATGCTGCCAGTCGTGCTCTGGGTGAGCGGCTTGTGCAACACATGCCCTCGGGTGCTGCCCACTGCGTAACATACGATGATCTCGAGTTGACGCTTGCCGCCCCGTCCTCGTTTGCGGAGGTCACCTCAGCGCGCGCCTCGAACGCGCAGCAAGCGCCGAGTGCCCGGAAAGTCATCGCCCCGCAAGTTGTCGACCTGAGAGCCGCCGTACCCTCTCGGCAGACAGGCGGTGACCTCGAGACCCACCAGGCGGGCCTGGACGCCCTTGAGCGACTGGGTGACTGGGCAAGGACATTGGCGGATCGCCACGGGACGCTGGTCGTGGTGACTCGCGATGTCGCCGCGCTGTTCGGCGCTGATACCCCCGATATCGACCTGTACCAGGCTGGCTTGTGGGGGGGCTGTCGCGCCCTCGACAACGAACTTCCGAATACCCGTGTGCGGCTGGTCGACCTGGCCTCGGGAGAAGCGGCGTTGGTGGCCTTGGCGCAGGATCTGCATCACGACGATGGCGAGGATGAGGTGGTCATCGACCACCACGGACATCGCCGGGCACTGCGCGTGCGTCCTGTCGCCGACACACCGCCAGCGCTCACACCACCCCCCACGCCAGACCGAATAGCGTCCAGGGTGACCCTGGAAATCGCTCATCCCGGTCAGCTCTCGCGCCTGCAGTGGCGAGCCCACCCGGCACGGTCGACGCTCGCCAAGGACCAGATCCGAGTAAGGGTCCTGGCCACGGGTCTGAACTTTCGTGACGTCATGTATGCTCTCGGCGTGCTCACCGATGAGGCGCTCGAGCAGGGCTTTTCCGGCGCCACCCTGGGGCTCGAGTTCTCCGGTATCGTCGAGGCGCTGGGCGAAGGGGTCACCCAGTTCGATATTGGTGACCCGGTGGTCGGGCTGGGGTCGGCCTGTTTCTCTAACCACCTGGTGGTCGACGCAGACTCGCTGGCCAGGGTGCCGTCAGGTCTCGACCCTGTGGCCGCTGCCGGGTTGCCCACGGCGTTTCTCACCGCCTGGTACAGCCTCGAGCATCTGGCTCGGCTATCGCCCGGGGAACGGGTGCTGATACACGGCGCTGCCGGCGGTGTCGGTCTGGCTGCCGTACAGTTGGCCCGGTGGCGAGGGGCTGAAGTGCTGGCGACCGCCGGCAGCCCGCACAAGCGTGATCTGCTGACCCTGCTGGGTGCCGAGCGCTGCTACGACTCACGCAGCCTGGCCTTCGCCGAACAGATCCTCGCAGACACCGATGGCCAGGGTGTCGATGTGGTGCTCAACTCCCTGTCCGGCGACGCCATCCACCAGAACCTGCGTGTGCTGGCGCCTTTCGGGCGCTTTCTCGAGCTTGGCAAGCGAGACTTCTACCAGGATACCCCGATGGGGCTGCGCCCCTTCCGTCACAACCTGAGCTACTTCGGCATCGACTCCGATCAACTGCTGTCACATCGTCCCGCGCTCGCCCGACAACTGTTCCGACAGGTCATGGACCGCTTTGCCGAGGGCGCCTTCAGCGCCCTGCCCTATACCACCTTCACGACCACCAGAGTGGTCGAGGCCTTCCGCCATATGCAGCAGGCGCGGCATATCGGCAAGATCATCGTGACGCACCCTTCAGCCGCTGCCAGTCCTTCTCCTGGCACACTCCGCACAGGCTCGGCCTCCAGGTCCACCATGCACCCGCATGGCGGTCCGAGAAACACCACCAATAGCTCTACCAATCCGGCTTGTCTGGCGCTGGATACCGAAGGCTGTTACCTGGTGAGCGGTGGGTTGTCCGGCCTGGGCCTGGCCAGCGCAGAGCGACTGGTGAGGCGCGGCGCTCGCCATCTGCTGCTGCTGAGTCGCTCGGGCGTCAGCAGCCCGGAGGCCAGTGCCGCTATCGCCGCCATGCAAAGACAGGGCGCGACGGTAGAAGCGCCAGCGCTGGACGTCACCGATGAGCAGGCGCTGGCTGGACTGATCGAGGAGTGCGGTTCCCGGCGCCCACCGCTGCGTGGCGTCATTCACGCCGCCGCCGTCATCGAAGACGGCCTCGCGCGACAGCTGACTCGCGAGCAGCTAGACGCGGTACTGGGCCCCAAGCTGTTGGGCGCCATCCTGCTGGACCGCCTGACCCGCCATCACGACCTGCAGCACTTTGTGCTCTACTCCTCGGCCACCACCCTGTTCGGAAGCCCCGGGCAGTCCGCCTATGTGGCGGCCAACCTGGGCCTGGAAGCGCTGGCCGTGCGGCGCCGTCAGGCGGGGAAACCCGCCACCTGCCTGAGCCTTGGCATCATCGAGGACACCGGCTTTCTGGCTCGTCACCAGACCAAGCGTCAGGCCCTGTCCCAGCGTATGGGAGGTGGGCAGCTGAGCGCAGGGCAGGCGCTGGACGCGCTGGAGCAGGCACTCGCGACAGGCGTCAGCAACGCCACCGTCATCGGTGCCATCGACCATGACTTCATCCAGCGGCGCTTTATCGAGTTGCGCCAGAACTCCGGTGAAGCGGACCGCCAGGCAAGTAGCAACGACGACCTCGATCTATCGGCGCTCGATGAATCGTCCCGCCGCAAGGCCGTCGAAGCCATCCTGCGTCGACAGTTGGCGAGCATCCTGATGCTGGACCCGGAACGCATCGACAGTGGGCGCCGGCTCTCCGAGTTCGGCTTCGATTCGCTGATGGCCGTCGAGCTGGTATCGGCCATCGAGACCCGGCTTGGCGTGAAGGTGTCCGCATTGGCCCTCGCCGACGCCGCGACCCTGCATCGCACCACCCTGTTGATCTGCGACCTGCTGGAAAGCCCCGAGCTCGATGCAACCGACGAACACGCTGCGCTGGCCTACCGCCACGCAGTCTCCCCTCCTGCTCCTGCACGGGAGGTGACATGAATCCTGATGACCGGAAGGCATTGAAAGACCGCCTGCTCAACCAGGCCAGGGCGATCGACAGCGCTCGTCATGCCCAGGCAACGCCCATCGACCGCGCTGTTTCAACCTCAGAGCACTACCCGCTGACCGAAACACTCGTCGCAACCACCGACTTCCGCAGCCTCGAAGGCTATCGCCGCATCGCCATGATGAGGACGCTAGGGGACTCCCTCGGTATCACCAGCCCCTTCTTTCGCTGTCATCAGCGTAGGGCGGGGGCTACCAGCCGACTCGGCGATCAGGACGTCATCAACTTTGCAAACTACGACTATCTCGGCCTGGCCGGCGATCGACGTGTCCTGGACGCCACCCATCAGGCGATCGAGTACTACGGCACCTCGGTATCGGCCAGTCGCATTGTCGCCGGCGAACGCCCCTTCCACGGGGCCCTGGAGCGTGAGCTGGCGCACTGCTACCAAAGTGATGATGCGCTCGCCTTCGTCAGCGGCCACGCTACCAATGTCTCCACCATCGCCATGCTGGTGGGCACCAGGGACCTGATCATCCACGACAGCCTGATCCACAACAGTGTGGTGGTGGGCGCCAGCGTATCCGGCGCCACTCGCATGAGTTTCCCCCACAACGATGCCCAAGCCCTGGATCGTCTGCTGTTCGACCATCGCGATCGCTTCGAGCGCGTACTGGTGGTAATCGAAGGCCACTACAGCATGGACGGTGACACCCCGGACCTGGCACGTTTCGTCGAGGTGAAGCGCAGGCACCACTGCTGGCTGATGGTGGATGAAGCCCACTCGCTTGGCGTGCTGGGGACAACCGGGTTAGGTCTTCACCAGCATTGCCGAGTGGCTCCGGGAGATGTGGACATCTGGATGGGCACCCTGAGCAAATCCCTTGCCTCCTGCGGAGGCTATATCGCCGGGTGCCAAGCACTGGTGGATACGCTGCGCTACCTTGCGCCAGGGTTTCTCTACAGCGTCGGGCTGGCACCGCAACTGGCCGCACCAGCACGCCGCGCTCTGCAAGTGCTGCAGGAAGAACCCTGGCGAACCGCCAGGCTGACGCAGAACGCTCGACGTCTGCTGGACGGTATCCAGTCCCTGGGGCTGAATACCGGCAGCAGCGAGGGACATGCCATCGTGCCACTTATTCTCGGCAGCTCCGCCAGGGCAGCCAAGCTGTCCCATGCGTTGCTGGCGGCGGGTATCAATGTGCAACCCATCCTGCACCCTGCAGTGCCAGAACGTAGCGCTCGGCTGCGCTTCTTTGTCAGCTGCGAGCACCAGCCGGACCAGATCGATCAGACCCTGTCGGCCCTGGAAAGGCTGATCAACTCAGATTAACGCTACGGCTCGTCTGAAAAGTGCCTGCGCTCGGTAATACAGCGTTAAAAATCGGATCAAAATGCTCATTTACACCCCGTAAACTGTGCTTTCTCACCGATTTTTGCCTTGTCTAACCTTCGCTCGTCGACTTTTCGGACAGAGCCTAGACTCCCTTGCAGGCAGTCCAACCTCCAAGGCGGATAGCGAGCGGCGGCCAAGGATGGGGAGAGGGAATAGGGATAGGGATAGGTACCAAACTTCAATGAAAGAACAGGAAGCAGGGCTAGATAAGGAAGAGAGAGAAAGAGAGAGTAAGAAAGGAAGGAAGTTAGGAAGGAAGGAGGTTAGAAAGGAAGGGGGGAGGAAGGAGAGAAGGAAGCACCAATCACTGTTGTCTATACAGCATCTGCTCCCTTGGAAACTGTTGTCTGTTTCAGCACTGACGCTCACCCCAGAAGGCATGGTGGTGGGCCGCACTGCCGATATCCCGGGCCTTTTCCAACGCCCGTTGGGCCATGCGATGGGTTTCCCGCGGAGACTCCAGCAACCGGACGAGGCAGCGCTGCCAATCCGCGGGATCATCATCGACCAGCAGTCCATCTTCTCCGTCGCTCACGATATTGCTGTAGGGGGCACGTCTGCTGAAGAGACCCACACCACCCATGGCGGCAATCTCCAGAAACTTGATATGGGACTTGGCAGTGTTGAACGTTGTCGGCCACAAGGGAGCCAGCCCCAGATGCAACCGCGAACCTTTCAAGTGCCTCAGATAGGTATGCCAGGCCATGGGGGCGAGCGCGCCCACACGATCATGCTGACGCAAGGATTGCGGAGTGTAGCGCCCCATTGCCACTTCCAGCATCAAACCGGAGTGGGCCTCGAGAACGCTGACCAGTGCCGAGCTGATTTGCTCCAGATCCCGCCGGTGGGCCCGCGTACCGTGGTAACCCAATCGCCATCCCGTCGATGTTGCCTCGGGGGTGGCCATCTCCGGGGAAAAAAGCAGCGCAGGTGCCAGCGTCACCACCCGGGAGTGGCGCGGCCTGATTCGTGCCGCCAGCTCCTCGTTTGGTACGACGACTTCGTCGGCCAGGGCCAGCAGCCTGGGCATAATCCGGCGCGACACCCACCCCATACGCTCACGATAGCCCGTCGGTAAGCCAGGATCCCTGGCGGCAGCATCAAGATCATCATCCAGCAGGTAATGTACGCTGGCGACCTGGGCTCGGCGCGTCTCCAGCAGATCGATCCAGGCTTCGGACAGGCTTCGACAAACGATGATCTGTGCCCCGGCCAAGGTGCGATCCAGCCAGGGCCAGCACAGCAGAGGAGACGCCCACCGACGGGTATCAAGGCGAGTCACTGTCGCACCTGCATAGCGAAGCCAGGGCGCAGCCGTCGCCATGAAGTAGATGTCCTCGGTGGGCAGAGCCCCATCACTCAGCAACAGCCAGCGAGAACCACAAATGCCAGAACCCCGGGCCATGGTGAACGCCTCTCAACGCAGAGAAAAATCCTCGTGAACCAGCGTCAGATTGGGGTTGTAGGCCGGATCCCGATCAAGCTGCTCACCCCAGGTGTGGCGCATGTAGAGTACCTCTCCGATGGCCCTGGCACGCTTGCTGGCATTGTCATCGGCACCACGCGACTCGGATTCGTGGTGATAGAGTTCGGCGTCGGGCGTCCATACGTTTCGATAACCCGCCTCCCGAACCTTTAGACACAGGTCCACATCATTGAAAGCGATCGGCAAATCTCGCGCGTTGAGGCCGCCCACCTGCCGATAGAGCGCCTTGCGTATCAACAAGCAGGCACCGGTCACCGCAGAGTAATTCTGCGCTAGCGCCAGGCGAGAAAAATACCCGTTGGCATGGCGGCTGAAATACTTGTGAGCGTGGCCCGCAACGCCCCCGATACCCAACACGACACCGGCGTGCTGGATGGTATCGTTGGGATAATAGAGCTTGGCGCCGACACAACCGATGTCCGGCCGCACGACGTGCCGCACCATTTCCTCGAGCCACTCTTCGTTGATGGGTTCAATATCGTTATTGATAAGTCCGAGCACATCACCACGTGCGTGATAGGCTCCGAAATTGTTGATGCCGGAATAGTTGAAGCGATGGTTCCAGGCCAGAATCCTGACCCGGGGGTCTCCCTTGCCGATCTCGGCCAGATAAGCCAGTGTCTCCTCGCATCGCGTCCCGTTGTCGAGGATCAGCACCTCAAGCCTGGAATAGCGGGTACGAGACAGGATCGCATCGACGCATGGTGCCAACAGATCGACACGATCACGCGTAGGGATCATCAGGCTGACCAGCGGGAGCGGATCCGGCAGAGGCCAGCGGACACGATAGGTATTGGGCAGGCGCCCAAGCTCGACGGTGGCGCCGGGGCTGCTTCGTGCCAGATGGTCGGCGACCGCTCGCAGCCCTGCACGGGACGTATAATCCTTGGCGTTGCTGGTCATCGCCGTGGAGCCGGGACTGGCACGCCAATGATAGAGAATCCTGGGAATATGGACGATGCGATCAGGCTCTGTGTGGGCACAGACTCTCAGGGCCAGATCATGGTCCTGGCTGCCCTCCAGCCCCTTGCGGAAGCCTCCCAGTTGCCGTACCAGCGCGGTGTCGAAGACACTCAAGTGCGCCATGTAGTTCTGGGCCAGCAGCAGATCAGGATTGAAGCAGGGCTTGAAGTGAGGTTCGCAGCGTACACCACGCTGATCCACCTTGTCTTCGTCGCTGTACACCAGCACCGGTCGTGGTGAGCGACTCAGCGCCTCGGCGACATAGCTCAAGGCACACGGAGTCAGCAGGTCATCATGGTCCAGTAGCGCCACGTAGGGTCCAGCGGCCATGCTCAAGGCCGCGTTGGAGGCCTCACAGACATGGCCATTAGTTTTCTGGCGACGCAGAACTATTCGAGAATCGCGAGCCTCAAATTGCTCCAGCAACGCTATGACTTCGCGGTTTCTGGAGGCGTCATCAACGATACAGAGTTGCCAATGATCATAGTCCTGGCGAAGCACAGACTCGAGACAGTCTTTCAGATGTTCCGGCGCAGGATCATGTACCGGCAGCAAGATCGACACAATCGGCCTGAACGTATCCGTCCTGGCTTCAACTGCGGTGTCCACACATGACTGCGCAGCTCGCTCGGCAGCAGCACAACGACGCTCGAGCGCCAGGCTACGGCGGCGTTCATCCTTGCCTCGCCACCCGTCAAGCCCACCACGAATCTCGTCCAGCTCAGCTCTTCTATTCCTGGAACGCCACCCACCTTCGAGCGCCGAGACCATAGAGGTCTTGTCGCAATCATCCGAATTACTATCCGAACTGCTATCCGAACTGCTATCCGAACTGCTATCTGAACTGCTATCCGAATTCTTATCCCATCCGCGCTCACGCAGCCATTGCGTATAGCTTCGTCCCGAGCAGAATCGTTCGAACGTTTCCTCGTAGTCCGACAGGGCAAGGTCACGCCAACAGGTGCCGTCCTGGAGGGCGCGGTGGCGAAGCACTCCCAGCACTTCCTGCTTCGACACATCACGCCAGCGATGGTGCATATTGACCAGACGCTGGCTGAGGCGATCATGCGCGAACCAGGGGGAGAGCCAGACGACGCGAAAGTGGCGAATCGCAAAGTATCCCGGCGACTCCATCGGGTCGAATCTCAACCGGCGCAGTCGCCGCTTCACGTAGATCAACCGCTTGGTAATACGTCCACCCTTGAGCGGAAGGGTCAACGACTCGTCTTCACTGAAGCCTTCCCCCGTATCGAAGTAAAGCCTGACAGCAACGCTATGCTGGTCGTGGTCCAGGTCCAGCTCCACCATATGCCAGCCAGGCAACGGTAGGTGCCGACACAGCAGGAACTGGGGGTCTTCATCCAGCGACTCCCACTCCCAGTCCCCTCCACTCGCCTGCTGTCTCAGGCCATGATGAGGCTGCCAGTGTCGCTGAGGCTGAACGACCAGGTGGCACAGATCGAGAAGACCTTTCAGCCACGACCGTGTTCCGCCACCTCGATTGGCACCTTCCATACCCGCCGCTCAGTTGCTGGCCACAGCGACTCGACGCGGCCCCGGCGGGAACCATTGTCCGGTCTCGGCAACACGACACTGGACCCTGTCACCCGCAGACAGATTCACCTTCAGCTGGAAGCCGACATAGCCGCCACGGGGAAGCTTCAAGCGAGCCATGGACGGACGGAGCTGGGTGGCCGACACAGTGTCGCGATGTTCGTCATTGACCCAGACTTCGACGTCCACCGGGGTATCAGCACCACCTTCCCACCAGGCCCACCCCCCCACCCGCTCGGCATCGAACTGCGTCAGTCGAGCGTGAGCAAAGGGGAGATTGTCGCGATAGAGCTGGATGCGCGATTCGAATAGCTTGCGACAACGCTCGTAGAGCGCCAGATCCAGCGGGTTGAGTTTGCGGAACTCCTGTTCATCCTCCGGCGCGATGTCATGCAATTCGCCCACCTGCGGCTTCCCCCGGTTGTCCTCACGCTGGGCGATATCGATGCCAAAGCGAGCATTGATCAACTCCAGGCTCTCCGAGTAACGTTCGGTCAAGCCGACCATCCCGATCGCTTCGACATCGACCCCCTTGAAGATGCTCGACTGGCGATCAAGCATCAGAGGAATCTTCATGAAGTCGCGGAAGCTGCCCTTGTACTGATGAATCCGCTGAAAGTGCGAATACTCGGAAGCCGCCCGCTGCAACGGTTCGCGAACAAAGGTCACCGCGCGATCGACGCCACACAGCGGGACATACTTGGCCGCGGTGACGTGTCCTGCCAGCATCATCGCCTGGTTGTCCAGGCTCCTGCGATACAGGCGCCAAGGATCGGGGGACTCGCCATACATGCACTCGCGTGTCAGGACGCTGGTCTGAGATGCATCCTGGCCGTAGTCATAGACGATCTTGTCGAAGCCAAAGGCGCGCTCAGCACCGTGACGAAAACTGGTTCCCGCCGTCTTGGGTATATGTACGAAAAACAAGGGTTTCATGGTGGAGTCTCCTGACAAAAGCGCCGCAGGAATCAGTCCTGCGGCGCGGCGTGGCAAAAGGGATAGGGGAAGACGACACGGGATCCGGTGGCGGAGCCACCTCCACACTCCAGACGCGTCACGATGTGCCGACAACAAGATCACTCCCCCCCACCAGCACTGAAGCATTGGCATGGAGAGAAACGGTCACATGATCGCCTTCTTTCAAAGGCGCCGGATGCAGCCAGCGAAACCCGCAATAACCATCCACGGATTTGCCGGAACGTCGTAGATCGGGTCGATAGAACCCCACCCTTGCACGCCCCGCGTGAACACCATTGACGAAGATGTTCACTGCCAGACCACTGGCCTTGCCGTTGCGGTCCGTCACCCAACCACAGACTGCGTTGGCGTCAAAATGATCGATGGCTCCCACCAAAGGGCGATCTAGCACGGTGTGCTCTGCCAGACGCTGTTTCAGCGCCGACATCTCCCGAGCCAGGCGGGCAAGCTTGCCGGCCTGGAACTCATGAGCAACGTCGTTGATGTCGTAACGTCCGAAATATGCCTCGCCCTTGTCGAAGTTGGCGCCTCGCGTAGCACTCCCCCTCAATCGCTTGCGCGAGAACTCCTCACGCGACTTCACCGCGTAATGGTGAACCCGAAGCGGTCCCTGATGGATCGACCGCGTACGCCCACCACGTGGGTCCGACTCACCACTGCCGTCCGGCGAGCCAACGAAGTCCTCGATCACGTCCCCTGTGGCATCGACATATTTCCAGGCCGATACCAGGGTAGAGGAATGACAATAGGGCGCCTTGACATGGTCGACGCGTACCAGGCTCTTGGTGTGACAATCTGCGCTCGCGCCTGGTGCAGTGCCACAACGGGTGAAACGTTGCAGTACCGGTTCAGATCCCGCCTCTTCAAGCCCCGAGGAGCCGAAGCATTTCCAGTTCACACTGACGCTTCCCACATCACCCGACGCCACCAGCCTTTCCAACTCGCGACATTCCTCACCGTGACGCTGGCTTTCGTGCACAAGAAACTCATCGGCATCGAGAAACATGACGTAGTCATGCTTTCCCAGAGCCAGCCCAAGGATGCGACGATAGGCCAACTGCTGCGACCTGCGCTCAAGCACCGGCTGGTACAGCAGGCTGACCTCTCCCAGATCTGCCAGCGCTTCGAGCAAAGAGCGGGTGCCGTCGTCGGAACCGTTGTCGGCCAGAATGACATGCCCAAACCCTGCCAGCCGATGCCAAGCTACCCACTCGACAAGGTAATCCACCTCATTGCGGACGATACCGGCAACACAGAACTTCGCCATCTCTAGCCCACCCTGACCGGAGAGTTGCCAAGATCGACAACGTCGTTCACCACTCTGGCTCTGACACTGGCGTCCTCGCTCAAGCTTTCACCGGCAGGAAGGGTGAAGGTGAAGCCACATGGCTCGTTCGCGGGAGCACCGCCACCGGGGCTCGGTTCGTTCGCCACCACCACACCCACGGACCGATCATCAACAAAAACTTCTACCTCAGCATGCTGTTTCTTGTGTACATAGCGCGCCCAACCGCTGACACGTCGTGAATCACATGAAAGAAGCTTTCCCTGTGACTTGGTGATCCGGGTTGCCTCTATATAGTCTTCTGGTTCAGGATCGATAAAGGCCAGTGCCGTCTGGTGCTCCTCCTGCGAGGGAGAAATTCCGCAAAAGGACTCGAGAGTGGAAAGAAAGGCTTCAGGATAAGCACTGGCCTTTTCGTAGGAGACGAGCATGGCACGCGGAGACTTCTGCCTGACAAAGCGAAGCGTCTTTCTATATTGTGACAGCGCTCTGTCCATGCCCTCGGTAATTTCGGCCAACATGGAAATAGAATTCCGCTGCGCTATTGAAAGAATATCCTTGTAGATAAACACATACCTGGCATTCGGCAATAGAGCGTCGACTTCATCCAGATGGTCGATGATGGAAGGTCGCTTCCAGCCCCAGCGGGTGTAGCTGGTCTGGTACTCCTTCACAATCAAAGCGGTCTGAGCCATGTCCTGCTTTTCGAAAGCCTCGGAAAGTCTGACGTCTTCGTACACAGGGTGTGAGGCACGGTCGCCCATGAAGACGCCAAGCTTGGCCAACACGCCAGCGACCATCGAGGTCCCGCCTCGCGCGGTTCCAATGACGATGATAGGAGATGGTATCTTGTCATCCTGGTCCCCTATGACCACGACTCCCTTGTTGATCAAGGCATCATTCTTGGGCATGTCCCCTCCTGGGATACGTAGTTTCTCCGAATACGACGACCCATCAAGAAAGCCATCAACGACCTCCGATGGAGAAGTCTTCTCGGCTTCTTGTGAGGCAAGGGCTGTAGCTGGGGTCGTGTTCGATTATTTTTCCCCAGGCCTTCTGCATGTAATCTATCTCGGTGTTGAATCTGGCAACTTTTTCTGGGTTATCTTCTGCTCCACGACTGATGGATTCGTGGTGATACAATTCAGCGTATGGGGTCCAGATATTACGATACCCGGCATCGAGCACCTTCAGGCAGAAATCAACGTCATTGAAAGCGACCTTGAGGTCCTGTTCGTTCAGGCCTCCGACTTCCTCATACACCGACTTTCTCACGAGCAGACACGCCGCTGTCACGGCAGATACAGACTGGACCACCTTCAAACGGTTGAAATAACCGCCAGACGCTCGAGGAAAGTGCTTGTGAGAGTGCCCTGCAACTCCGCCAAGCCCCACGATGACGCCTGCGTGCTGAATGGTGTCATTCCCATAGTATAGTTTTGCGCCGACACAGCCGACATCCTCGCGACAGGCATGAGAAACCATCTCCCCGAGCCAGTCTCCATTGATCACTTCAACATCATTATTTACCAAACCAATGATGCTTCCCTTGGCATGCTCTGCACCAAAATTATTGATAGCTGAGTAGTTGAAGGGGTGGTCGTACCTGAGAACGCTTACCCTGGAATCTTGAGCCTGAATTTTCTCAAAAAATTCATGCGTCTCGGGCTCGACACTGCCATTATCAAGGAGAATAATCTCGTAATCTGTATAACTTGACTTCTCCAGGATACTGCGCACTGCCAGCTCTGTGACGTCCTTCTTGTCTCTCGTAGGAATCAACATGCTCACCAACGGTGCCGGCTCAGGAATAGGCCAACGCACACGATAGGTATTTCCCACAATCCCCTGCTCTACGATCGCACGCCCATCTGCTATTCCTTCAATATGGTCTTTCAGCGCCTTTACACCAGCAGAGGTCGTGTAATCCTTGCCCTCTTCAGCCAGTGCTGTCGAACCCTCGATAGCACGCCAGTGATAGAGAACTCTGGGAACGTGGGCGATTGCATCAGCGGTCAGGTGTGGTATGCAACGTAACACCAGATCATAGTCTTGCGATCCCTCTACCCCGACTCGAAACCCCCCAATTTTCTCGATCAACGAGCGTCGATATACGCCCAGATGAGAAACATAGTTTTGCGAATAGAGAAGGTCGATGTTCCAGTCTGGCTTGAAGTGAGGCTCGCAGCGCATGCCCTGAATATCGATCTTGTCTTCATCACTGTAGATCAACTGGGCATCGGGATTCTTTTCCAGCTCTTTTGCAATAAAGTACAACGCATCTTTGGCCAATTCATCATCGTGATCGAGCAATGCCAGATAGTCACCAGTGGCCATCGACAGGGCATCATTAGTTGTCTTGGAAATATGCCCATTATCCGGACGAAAATGTATTTTTACGCGTTTATCCTTGCTGGCATAGTGCCTGAGGACTTTTTCGACATGTGGTGATGGAGAGGCATCATCCACAAGGCAAAGCTCCCAGTGGGGATAAGACTGTGCGATGACCGAGTCGATGCAAGCTTTCAGAAGCGTTTCATCGGTATTGTAAACCGGCACCAGCACCGAAATTAACGCAGGACTCTCAAGGCCCTCAAGATAGCTGCGGATGGTTTCAGAGCTCGGCAGGCCATTGACTTCTACCTCATCTATCCATTTCTGGTAGGAGAGTTCGGCCTCGTTGACGATAAAGGTTTCCGCGTACTCTTCGAGAAGACGGGTCTCGCGTGCGGCGTCGTCCTCGGCATCCGCAAACTCGGCTTTCTTTGCCGTCCCGTCGCCTTCATTCGTTTCCGAAACAGACCTACCCACTCCCGCAAGAACCTCGGCCTTTTTCAAGTCCATGTACTCAGGAGCAGTCTCGACAAGACGCCCGGCAATCGCATCCCAGGCCTCTTCGGCATCGACATTGTCGATGCATAGTCGCTCCAGCCGGAAGCTTCCTTCCCGCTCCCATGGGTCAAAGCGTATGTTGACAATACTTCGCTCAAGCTGAATCACCCTTGTCGCCAGTTTCCCTGACTGGAAGGGTATGGGATAGGCGTGGGTTTCACTGAAGCCCTCTCCATGATCGATATATAGCTTGGCGACCTGGTGCTGATATTCGCCACTGAGAACGAATTCGATACGACACCAACCAGGCTCGATGACTCGACCTCGGCGATGACGAACGACGAAGGCCGGATCGGTACCGTGGGAACGCCAATGGAACTCCCCTTCCAGGCGGCGCTCGAGCTGCTGGGCAGCGGCAAGCGTAAATTCACAGCCTTCGCAGCACTTCAGATATCCATCCAGCCCCGACCAGGGGTGCGGGATCTGTGGCGTCTCGATCTTTTTCAGCACCGGATCCTCCAACCGGAACTCTCCAGGTCGAGTCATCGGGTCCAGCCGCAATGCCTGGGTTCCCATCGGCAAGTAAATGACCAGGCTCTGGTGGCCGCTCTTTTCCACATGACGGGCCCACACGATATCTGCCTGGAAACCATCGCCATAATCAATATAGAGACACTGATCCACTGCCTGAGTCGCCGAAAAGTCGTATTCGAGACTGAACCATCCACCTTGGCGAAGCACAGCGGGATTGATCGGGGTGAGCAGGAACTGTGGATCTCCACCGCGAGATACCCAGACCACCTTGTTATTGCGGGTCATCAGCTCCAGTTCATGGATCGGCAGCAAGTCCATGCGGGAGCATTTTTTGATGTACTTGTGATACAACCCACCGAGATCTCGCAGCGGTTTGGTCGCTCGCCAACTGAAGGAAGTCTGCATTCGCCTCAGGCGTGCCGACAACGCCAGTGTAGCCAAGTGTGGTGATTGCGAAGAGGGAGGGCCACTTCTTGGTTCATGTTCTACCACGTCTACTTCCTCAGGCAATTACTAGTAGCCAGGAGCCTCGACAAAAGACATCCCTCGAGCATCCTTATCGGAAACTCGTGGCTCAATGTTATCCAATGGCCAGTCGATTGACAGGATAGTATCTGCCCAGTGCACCGACATTTCGTCTGAAGGCGCGTAATAGTCAGTACACTTGTATACAAACTCGGCATCATCACTGGTAACGTAGAAACCATGTGCAAAACCAGGTGGTACCCAGAGCATCTGCCGGTTGTCTTCGTTCAAGAAAACGCCTACCCACTTACCATAGGTGGCACTGGACGTTCGCATATCAACGGCTACGTCGAATACCTCTCCCCTGACTACTCTCACCAGCTTTCCCTGGGGATGCTTCAGCTGATAATGCAGTCCCCTGAGTATCGATCGACTCGACCTACTATGGTTGTCCTGAACAAACTTGCGTTCACCACAGACTTCATCAAATGTTTCCTGGCGAAAGGTTTCCATAAAGAAACCTCTTTCGTCACCGAACACTTTTGGCGTAAATAGCACGACATCAGGAATAGCCAGCCTTTCAACTTTCATGCACGTCACCTCCACCATCAGGTAGCCTTGTCACTGACCAACAGCCTTCGCGGCCAGAAGCTGTAGCAGGTATTCCCCGTACCCTGTTTTGGAAAGGCTGTTTGCCTGTGAAAGCAGGAACTCGTCACTGATCCAGCCTTGAGTCCAGGCAATCTCTTCCAGACAGGCTATCTTCAGCCCCTGTCGATGTTCGACTGTCTGCACGTACTGCGCTGCCTCAAGTAAACTGTCATGAGTACCTGTATCCAACCAGGCAAAGCCTCTCCCCAAACGCTCTACGTGAAGTTCACCACGGTGTAGATATTCATTGTTGATCGAGGTTATCTCCAACTCTCCCCGATCCGATGGCTTGACGCTCCGCGCGATGTCCACCACGGAGTTGTCATAAAAGTACAAGCCCGTCACCGCATAGGATGACTTTGGTTTTTTGGGCTTTTCCTCAATAGAGACCGCACGCCCTTTCTCATCAAACTCGACAACACCAAAGCGTTCCGGATCTTTGACAAAATAGCCGAACACTGTGGCACCTCGAGCCTGGTCGGAGGCTCTCAGAAGTTGCTCGGAAAAGTGTTGTCCGTGGAAGATATTATCGCCAAGGACGAGACAGACAGGAGAATCACCAATAAACTTCTCGCCGATAATAAAAGCCTGGGCCAGTCCCTCTGGCTTTGGCTGCTCTGCGTAGGACAAGGAAACACCAAATTGGTCACCGGTACCGAGCAACTGACGGTAGACTGGTAGATCATCCGGTGTAGATATCACCAGTATTTCTCTTATTCCTGCCAACATTAGCACCGAGAGAGGATAGTAGATCATCGGCTTGTCGTAGACAGGAAGAAGCTGTTTTGAGACCCCATGGGTAATGGGGTGAAGTCTCGTACCGGAGCCTCCGGCAAGGATGATTCCCTTCCGATTCATGGCGGTAACCTCTAGTTTTCGGACAACGCCTTGCGGCGGCAGGCCTACCTTAGGTAGTCCTTCATGGTGAGAGACAACTGTCCCCTCCAGTCAGGGAGCGAGATGTCGAAGGCGTTCTCAAGACGAGAGACCGACAGCCGGGAGTTGGGTGGACGCTTTGCTGGTGTGGGATAGTCCTTCGTCGCCAGACGAGACAGCTGGTCGTCGCAGAGCATGAGAGGAAGGCCGTGCAGACGGGCGAGACGAAAAATCTCTCGGGCAAAGTCATACCAGGACACGAAGCCCCGTGGTGCCAGATGGTAGAGCCCGGTCAGTTCGGGACGAGAGCGGTAGACTTGCCACGCATGCAAGGTCACGTCAGCAATCAGGCGTGCGGGCGTAGGGGCCCCCACCTGATCGTCGACAATTGCCAGGGACGCCCGCTCCCGCCCCAGACGCAGCATGGTCTTCATGAAGTTGTTGCCCCTGGCGCTATAGACCCAACTTGTCCGGAAGATTTGTGCCGCGCATCTGCTCTCAAGCACCGCCTCGTCGCCTGCAAGCTTGGACTGGCCGTAGCAAGATAAGGGGTCGGTTGGACTATCTTCCGTCCAGGGCCGAATGCCATCGCCTGGATAGACGTAGTCGCTGGAATAGTGCGTCAACAGTGCCCCGTGATCGGCACAATAGCGTGCGAGACAGCCAGGCAGCTCTGCATTGAGTCGAAAGGCAGTCGCTGTATCGGTCTCTGCCTGGTCCACCGCGGTGTAGGCAGCAGCATTGATCACCCACTGGGGGCGATAGTGGTCCAGACAGCGTTTCACCGCATCAAGGTCGGTCAGATCCAGGGTCCTGCGGTCAGGCGCATGAAGATCCAGATGAATGGCTAGCGCCTTGTGAAGCTCATGACCCACCTGGCCCGAGGCACCAAGCAAGAGCCCACTCATGACAACACCCCCAGGCGCTCGGCCCGGTAGCTACCATCCTGCACCGCCTTCCACCACGACTCGTTGGCCAGATACCAGGACACTGTCTTGCGAAGGCCAGACTCGAAAGTCTCTCGTGGCTCCCAGGCCAATGTGTGCTGAATGTAGGATGCATCGATGGCATAGCGCCGGTCGTGACCAGGCCTGTCGGTGACGTAGGTGATCAGATCACGATATTCGCCCTTGTCCGGAGCCATTTCCGTCAACAGGTCACAGATGGTGTGTACCACTTCGAGGTTTGTTTTCTCGTTATGGCCACCAATGTTGTAGGTCTCTCCAACCTTTCCCTCGCTGGCAACCAGCACAAGGGCGCGCGCATGGTCCTCGACATAGAGCCAGTCTCGTACCTGTCCACCATCACCGTAGACAGGAAGAGCCTCTCCATGCAGCGCATTGAGGATCATCAGAGGAATCAGTTTTTCAGGAAAGTGAAACGGACCATAGTTGTTTGAACAATTGGTCACCAGGCAAGGCAAGCCATAGGTGCGCGTCCACGCCCGCACCAGGTGATCCGATCCCGCCTTGCTGGCCGAGTAGGGCGAACTAGGCGCGTAGGGAGTCTGTTCGGTGAACAGGCTGCCATCATTCTCGAGGTCTCCGTAGACTTCGTCGGTGGAGATGTGGTGAAACCGAAAGCCATCGGCCTTGTCGCTGTCCTGTTGCCTGATTCCTTCCCAGTACCCGCGTACCGCCTCGAGCAATACCAGAGTGCCCACCACATTGGTCTGAATAAAGGCGCGAGGCCCGTCGATGGAGCGATCAACGTGGCTTTCTGCGGCCAGATGCATCACCACATCGGGGCGGTACTTGTCCAGAATTCTGCTCATTGCCGCGCCATCACAGATGTCCGCTCTCTCGAAGATATAGCGAGGATCGGAGGCGACAGACGCTACGGATGCCAGATTGCCGGCATAGGTCAGCTTGTCCACATTGACGACACGATGAGGGGTGTGGGTAATCAACTCCCTCACCACGGCCGAGCCGATAAAACCGGCACCACCGGTCACGAGAAACGTCTTGATCATGAAAGAACCCCGAGAGGACTGGAAATTCTGCCCGCCCCGCCAGGGAGGACGCTAGAAATGGCATACGGGCGGGAAGGAAGAGAGGATGACAGGAAGCGTGAGCCCTGAGCTCTTCAACATGAAGGGCTTCATTGTGGCAGCCGTCCGACGACAGCTATCGGTAGTTGCATCAGGAAGAGCGTCAGTCTCTGTGATCCTGAACGATCAGCCACAGCATGCTGGCGATGAAGGCAAGGAACAGAGTGACGATCACAAAGATGGTCAGGTTGTAGAGGCGCTCTGGACGCGTGGCGTACTCGGGCAGTAGAGGGCTCTGCAAAATACTGATCTGCTTAAGCTTGCGAGCAGCCTCGATGCGCGTGCCCTCCAATGCACCGAGAGCGCTGGCATAGGTCTCCTGGGCAAAGCGAGCCCGCAGTTCAAGGCGCTGATACTCGGAGGACAGACGGTTGAGGGAGTCTCCTGTGGCCTTTGCCAGTCGCTCACGCTCCTGATCGATCTGACGACGCAACGCAGTGATTTCGCTCTCGACTCTCACCATGTCCGATGAACGCTGGCTGGAAAAGCTGGCCAAGGCGCTACGCCGGGCTTCCAGTCTTGCCAGCTCACCTTCCAGACTGGCCACCACCTGGTTGAGGCTGTCCACGGTCGAGGTAGGAGACACCAGACCATGCTCGTTCTGATAGTCCAGGAGATCCGTGCGTGTCTGATCCAACCGATCGGACAGGCGCTCTACCTGAAGCTCGAGGAACCGTACCTGATCCTGAGCCAGGCGCTGCCCCATGGCATTCATGTGCGCTTCACCTTCCGCCAGCAAAAGCGAGGTCAGTTGCTGGGCAAACTCGGGAGAGAAGCCCTGGACCTCCAGCTTCAGGACCCCTGCGTAGTCATCGAGCGTTACCTCTACGCGACTCAGGTAATACTCGTGAAGGTCTTCGATGGGAGCCTCGGCGTCCCACAGACGAGCAGGAAAGTCACCGTTCTCACTGTAATGAGACCTCAGGTCGAGCCGTTCATCAGCCTTCTTGAGCATATCCACAGAAAGCAGGTACTCCCGCAAAAGCAACATATCGCTATCGACGCTGGCACCGGAAAGCAGGCTCGAGAAGTCGAAGGTTGGGGCAGCGATCTGTGGGCTTTCCAGTACCACGACGGCCTCGGATACGTACCGATCCTCGGCCCAGACTAGCCAGTAGAAGGACATGGCCAATATCGACAGGCAGGCAAATGCCCAATGGGGCTGCCGAGCAATCCATCGCAACATTATCTTGGCTTCCTTGCTGGAGCGACGTCGCGGGGCATCCGGACGCCTCTGAATGCGAGCACCACCGTCGGGATCTAGTCCTCAGTGAGCGACGCCTTGCCATCGCCTGGTGGCTACCGTTCTTTCTTCTCGGACCCCTTCCCCGAATCCTTCCCCGAACCCTTCCCCGAATCGTCCTTGCTGCTCGCGGGTGCGGCCCGCTTTTTCGTCTGTACCGCGCGACGAACCTCATGCAAGCGCTGCTTCGCCAGATGAAGGCGAGCGATGAGCTCCTGACGGACCCTGGGGTCGACCAGTTCGTCTGCGTTCTCACGCCCCATCTCCAGAGCATCGAGGCGCTTCTGGATACGCTCCAGCTGCTGTCTGCGCTTGCCCAGCAATGCCTTGAGCGTATCCAGGGACATTGTGTCGATGCCCGGTGTCGGCGCAGGTGACGGATACCGGGGTGCTTGCGGCTCGCCATCGTGGCGCGGCCCATTGCCGGGGCCGCCGGTGGCCTTGGCCTTGCTGTCACTGTCCTGGTGATAGCTGCGAATGGCGTCTCTGATATCGTCAAACCAGAACGCCTCGCCATGCTTCAGATAGATGCCTGCCTGGCACAGTTCGCGCAGTATGCCTTCGCTGTGGGAGACCATGACCAGGCTTGCGCGATTGACCCTGTCCTTGAAGGCACGGGTCGCCTTGGCCTTGAATACCCGATCGCCCACCGAGGTCGCCTCGTCAGACAGATAGACATCGAAATCAAACGCCAGCGACAGACCAAAATTGAGTCGCGCACGCATCCCGGAGGAGTAAGTACGAATCGGGTCATCGAAGGCCGGCCCGAGCTCTGCAAATTCCTGCACCTTGTCGATGATGGCTCCGACGTCACGACCACCACCATGGACACGGGCAACAAACTTGACGTTCTGACGGCCACTCAAGGCCCCCTGAAAACCTCCGGCCAGTCCCATCGGCCAGGAGACCCGAGCATCGCGCCGGATAGAGCCCCTTTCAGCCGTATCCATGCCGGCAATCAATCGCAGCAGGGTCGACTTTCCCGCGCCATTTCTCCCCAACACTCCAACGCTTACGCCGTGGGGGATGGTCAGGTTGATATCCTTCAACACCCAGTCCCTGACCTTGTGATGGTGATAGCGCTTGTAGAGGTGTTCTATCTGGATCATTGCGCCATCAGCCGATGTCGAAACCGAAGGTGTAGCATCAATCCTAGTGACAGCAGTGCCAGCGTCACCATCCAGTAATAGGGGGCACTGGTACCAGGGACCTGCCAATACCCTTCAAAAAAACCGCCACGTAGTCGCTCCAGACCATGAACAATCGGGTTGAGCAACAGGTACTCACGCATCCAGTGGGGCATGTGATGGATCGGGAAAATGACACCGGATAGGATCAACAATGGCATGATCATCATCCGTAGCACGATCGCCACCTCGGCGATGAGGGTGGCAAGCACGGAGACAATTAGCCCAAGCGCCAGGCCCAGCAGCCAGAGCGAGAGCCACCACGCCAGTGCCAACAGGGCGTCGTCAGGTGCCAGCGCCTCGACCTTGAGCAACATGCCGCCGAAGATGAACAAGAGAAATATCAGTGATCGCAGAAGCCCCTCCAGGGCGTTGCGCACCAACACCGGGTCCACGGGCCTGACCTGCCGATAGGCGAACAGCGCCTGGTTGGCCTTGATGGCTCCCAGCCCTCTAATCATCCCTTCGCGAACCAGAAAAAATCCCATGAGTCCGACCACCATCCACGGGATGAAAGGGGCTCCCACGATAAGGGCGTCTCCGCGGATGAGACTGCGGATGGCCACCATGATCAGTGTGAAGAACACAGGTTCCGCGACCATCCAGAACCAGCCCAGGCGATCCGACATGGTGCGCGCAATGGCCTCTCGCAGGAACATGGCGTACCAGACGCTACGCGTCACCACCCAGGGGTGGCGTTGCACGGAGTTGCCAATCATCGACATGCTGCCCCCCTCTAGAGATCGATCGCCACCTTGGTGGCCACGGCAATCTGATAAAGGATCTGGGTCAGGCTGGTTGCCAACTGAAGATTCTTGGTGGGGACAGCCGGCATCACCAGAATCTCGTCTCCTGCACGCAGGGTGATATCGTCGGCACTCCGCACCGCGCCGTTCTGGCGAACCACCAATATGTTGTCCTCATCGCCACGCTGGGTAAGACCACCTGCGGCATCAAGATAGTGGTCGAGACCAGAACCCGGCTGATAGACCACCGCCTGTGGCACGACCACCTCTCCGCTGATGAGCACCGAATCCATCGCCTCCGGCAACGTAATGACGTCACCGTCCTGCAACCGAATGTCGGCAACCCCTTGATCACTGGCGACCACCAGTCGACCGCTGGGTTCTAGCTGTCGCGCCCGCGCCACAAACATCTGAATCAGCTCGGCCTCGCGAATCCTGATTCTGGCCTCCTCATCGGTGGATGACGATGTTCCCAGATAGGTCGTCTCCAGGCGGCGGAGACTATCCTCGAGCGCCTCTTTCTGCTGCCGTGCTACGCTTTCTCGGCGAATCGACACATTGTGGCTGGCCGACATGTCGGACAGGATGGCGACGGCGTCCAGCAACTCTCCGAGCCGGGCATCTCGCGGCAGGGCAAACCTCGACGGGCCCAGAAAACTCCCCTCGAGAGCAACCACGATGGTGCCTTCCTGATGATCTGCATTGAAGATCACCTCATCACCAGGCTGGACCTGGCGCGCGAGAAATTCGTCGAGCGTCAGGTAGGTGGCAACCGGGCCTGTTGCACGCTCTCCGCGCAGCAATACGTGAGACACACCACTCTTCAGGCGGGCCAGGCTTACCAGATCGCTGCCACTCAACTGGCCAGACTGTAGTTCGTATCGGTAGGCGCGTTCCACATCACCGGTCACCGCGATGGAGGGGCCTCGTTCACCCACCACGATAGTATCGCCGTCGCGCAACTGAGGCCGAGCGATCCTGCCATCCAGCAAAAAGTCGTAGAGATCGAAGCTGGCCAGGCGTTGCCCCTGACGCGTCAGGCTGATGCTGCGATAGCTGCCAAGGGCGTTGTCGATCCCCCCGGCCTGATCGAGAAAGTACAGAATCGAATCCGAGGGGGTGCCCGCGTAACGTCCAGGGCTGTGCACATAGCCGGTGACATAGACACCGACGGGCTGAACGCCTTGCAGGTTGGTGTACACCTGCACGTTCTCGGGATAGATGCTCTGGATCGCTTCTCGAACCCGAGCATCCAACTGGCCATGACTCATTCCCTGCACGGCGAGGGGGCCGATCGACGGGAGAAAGATATTGCCCTGGGCATCCACGGGCACCACTCGATCGAATTCCACCGCCCCCCATGCTCTCAGGGTGACCTGATCGCCAGGTTTGATGCGATAGTCACGGTTGAGCCCATCTGCCATGGTGCCTCGAAACCCACCGGTAAAGAGGTTGGCGCCAAAGGGAGGAAGCAGTTCCACATCGATCGGTGACGGTATCGAGGGCGGACCATAGCGATCGTTGTTCCAGTTGGCGCGAGGCGAGTCATTGATCGTCCCCTCATCCGTCTGCTCCCGAGCCTTAGGCAAGATATCGTCCGGCAGGGCAATACCCTGCGCAGCGACCGAGTTCGCCATCGACCCGCTCAGCATCAGCAACAACACCGGCAACGACAGCCTTCTTGCCAGACGCAGCACCGCCCTGCCGAGCCGTTCGTCCATGATTGTCATCACCAGGTCTCCGCTCCGTTGTACAGCGCCGTTACCAGGCGACTGGTAAACCAGGCGCCTTCTCCCGACTTGCAGGCGACGGCCGCCAGTCGATCCCCGTTGCTCCGGCGAGTCACTGTCAAGTGACGACATATGCGCCTGCTGGCGGAGAAGTAGGGGGAGTCAGCCACCACCTCCACATTCGCTCCCCAGGGGCTACTCGATAGTGTGGTGGCACTCCCGGCGGGGGTTTGGGCAAGAAACTGCGACAAGTCACCGGAGGCAGGGATGCCGGAAGGCTCGCTCATGATCCCCTGGGCACTGTTCGGCTGGGTAAGCGGCCGCTGAACACAGCCAGTGATCAGCACCGTAGCAAGAAGAAGCGTGACCGTGGCACCCCGGCGAAAGACGCTTTTCCTCGAAAGACCCGAGGCCCTTTCAGGCGCCCTTCCATCGGCTGAAATCGACCTTAAAAACGTGCAATATCGAAGCATAATCATAGCGAAATTCCCGACGCCGCCATACGATAAACGACGAATAACTGTTACAGATGTTTTAGCAATTTCGCAATAATATCTTGCTCGCTCATTATCTCGGTATTGACGGAAACCTCTGGCTTAACAGGCGCCTCATAAGGACTATTGATGCCAGTGAAATCCAGAATTTTGCCTTCCCTCGCCTTCTGATACAGTCCCTTAGGGTCTCTCTCTTCACAGACATCCAGAGGCGTATCGACAAACACCTCGACAAAGTCATCGCTAAGAAACAGCGCCCTGGCCGCCTCTCTATCTGCTCGAAACGGCGAAATAAATGCGGTAATAACGATCACCCCAGCCTCTGCGAAAAGCCGAGCAACCTCACCGACTCGCCGAATATTCTCCGCCCTGTCCTGCTCCCCCATGCCAAGGTCCTTGCATAGCCCATGCCGGACATTGTCGCCATCCAGCAGCATGGTGTGATACCCGCGTCGATTGAGCTCCACCTCCAGAGCATTGGCGAGGGTCGACTTGCCGGAGCCCGATAAGCCGGTAAACCAGACGCAGCAGCCACGGTGGCCATTGATCCTCTCTCGCATGGTCTGGGTTACTGTGGTGCGGTTCCACACCACGCTGGCCTTGCTGTCGTGTTTGCGGAATTCGTAGGGCAGCTCCGCATCCGACGGACTGTGGATCATCCCGGCACCGACGGTAAGATTGGTCAATCGATCGATCAGGATGAAGCAGCCCGTGCCAGGGTGCGTACGATAGTCGTCGACAGGTATCGCAGTGGTGAGCTCGACACGGCAACGCGCGATAGCATTGAGATCCAGCTGCTCCCCGTGCCGTTGCTCCAGGGTGTTGACGTCCACCAGGTAGTCGATGGCGACAACCTTTCCCGCAAGGTCCCGAGTGGCCAGCTTGATGTCATACAATTTTCCGGGTTCCAACGGGGACTCGTGCATCCACACAATATCGGCCTCGAATTCCGACCGAAGCGGCACCTGATCATCGACCCCGACGATCCAGTCTCCGCGCGATGCATCGATCTCGTCGCACAAGGTGATGGTCACCGCTTGTCCGGGAAACGCCGCATCGAGATCACCATCCATGGTAACGATGCGCTTCACCTGACTGGTAGTACCGCTCGGCAACACCTTGACCGCCAGTCCGGGAGTCAAGACACCGGAGCTGAGGGTGCCCGCGTATCCCCGGAAATCCAGATTGGGCCGGTTGACGAACTGAACCGGCAAGCGCACATCTCGCAGATTCTGGTCGTGCCTGATCTCGACCTCTTCCAGCAGCGTGAGCAGGCTGGGACCGTCGTACCAAGGCATCTCGCTGCTGGGCTCGACCACGTTATCGCCTTTCAGCGCAGACAGCGGGACAAAATGTATATCCCGGGCCTCGAGTCGATCCATGACGTGCCGATACTCGTCGACGATCTGCAGATAACGATCTTCGTCATACGCCACGAGATCCATCTTGTTGACCGCTACCACAAGGTGCTCTATGCCCAGCAGGTCGCAGATGAAGCTATGACGACGCGTCTGGGTCTGCACACCGTGTCGAGCATCAATCAGGATGATCGCAAGACTGGCCGTGGAAGCGCCGGTCGCCATGTTGCGGGTGTACTGCTCATGCCCCGGCGTGTCGGCAATGATGAACTTGCGTCTCTCGGTGGAGAAGAATCGATAGGCCACATCGATGGTGATTCCCTGCTCACGCTCTGATTGCAGGCCATCCACCAGCAGCGCGAGATCCACCTCGTCACCGGTGGTGCCGCTGGTGCGAGACGCCTGGGTGATGGCGGCCAGCTGATCCTCGTAGATCATCTTGGAATCATGCAGCAGGCGCCCGATCAGAGTGGACTTGCCATCATCGACACTGCCACAGGTAATAAAGCGCAGCAGGTCCTTGTTCTCGTGTTCCTTCAGGTAGCGTTCGATGTCGCTGGCGATCAGCTCGGATTGATGGGACATGACGAATTCCTGGTAGAGGCGCAAGCCACAGCACCCGGACAAGGATGCCGAGGAGACTAGGGCTGAACCGGAGTGCAATCTGGAGATTGGAAGAGCGGAGCGTGGAGGAATGCGGCGAGCCACGTAGTCGCGGTCTTTGCCGTCTGGTGGAACGATGGGTGTCGCCACCTTCAGGGGAACACCCCCCTCCGGCAATTCGCGAGTTCAGTACAAGACGGCAGGAGAACAGCTGTTCCGGCTAGTCTAGAAATAACCCTCGCGCTTCTTCTTTTCCATCGACCCCGCCTGATCATGATCGATGGCTCGACCGCTGCGCTCGCTGGTCCGCGTCAGCAGCATTTCCTGGATGATTTCGGGGAGAGTCGCGGCTCGAGATTCCACCGCACCGGTCAGGGGATAACAGCCGAGGGTACGGAATCTTACCCAGCGCTCCTGGGGCGTCTCGCCCTTCCGCAGCGGTAGTCGGTCGTCGTCGACCATGATCGTCATGCCATCCCGCTCCACCACTGGCCGCGGTGCGGCGTAGTACAACGGCACAATGGGGATTCCCTCGAGATAGATGTATTGCCAGATATCCAGTTCCGTCCAGTTGGAGAGAGGAAAGACGCGAATCGACTCCCCCTTGTTCACCTTGGCGTTATACAGGCTCCACAACTCGGGACGCTGGCTCTTCGGCTCCCACCGATGATGCCTGTCACGGAAGGAGAAGATGCGCTCCTTGGCACGACTCGCCTCCTCATCCCTGCGGGCACCCCCAAAGGCTGCATCGAATCCGTGGTGGTCAAGTGCCTGCTTGAGAGCGGCGGTCTTCATCACGTCGGTATACTTGGCGCTACCGTGATCAAAGGGATTGATATCGGCCGCGACACCCTCCTGATTGATATGCTCGATCAGCTCCATGCCGGACTGCTTCGCCATGAGATCGCGAAAGGCGATCATCTCGCGGAACTTCCAGGTGGTGTTCACGTGCATCAACGGAAAGGGGGGCGTGCCGGGAAAGAATGCCTTGCGCGCCAGATGCAGCATTACCGATGAATCTTTGCCGATCGAGTACATCATGACCGGAGAACGGAACTCGGCTGCGACTTCTCTGATGATATGGATCGATTCGGCCTCCAGCTGTCGGAGGTGTGTCTGGCGATCGGGTAGTAGTTCCATGACGGATCGAAGTCCTCGGAAAGGGAAACACTCGCCGGCTGAATGCGTGGACTCGGCCGACTCGACCCGCGTGGCGTAGCCGCAGCCGTTGGCCCGATTCGCCCACAGTAGCACCAAGGCTCCAGGCACCGGAGAGTGGGCGCGGCATGTGATCCGCGAGTTGGTGCAGGAGAGGGGCACTGGACCTGATGGCGATGAAGCACGCTACCGCCCCGGGATGTCACGGACGCCTTCCCATGCCCTGCTTCAACGAATTTTGCCCTCGACCGTGGTAGCAAACAGACGAGTAACATTGATAACGGTTCATTAACACTTGATCACAATCATCGATACTAATGTTTTTGTACTTCTCCATCCAGACACGGGCGAGGTTATTGGCGGGCAATAAACGGTTACTGCATAGAGAGTAATCCGCCTCCCTTTAACTATGCTGCAATACAAAAAAACATCTAAAAGGCCATAATCCACACACGCCAAAAAAATCAGCAAAAAACCAAAAAAATCAAAGGCATAATAAAAAAAACAAGGACCAGAAAAAGCATGCTCATTGCAATAATGTCGTTACGGCACACTTAAAAGCTTCGTACCTAGTTCTTCGGTACAATAATTAAAGCAAGTATTGGATAATTTAGGTTAGGCGTGAGTCACGACCGGCATAGAACTTTAATAATTAACTGCGACGGTATTGTTTTTCATTAAAACTTCACCATCTTGGCGAAGAACATTTCTTGATCGTCAGAAGTGCCAGCATCCAACAAATGTAATCTTCTAACGCCCCGCCTCGGCGCCAAGGCCATGAGGGGGCACCCGGAGGGCCGCTTTTATGAGGGAGTCGCCATTGAGCAGGGCAACTAACTGTGCCGAACTTTAGCTCCCAGGCCGCTCCAGGCGCGCGCTTCCTCCAGTCTGATCCTTCTCAAGGAGGCCCTCCTGGCCCCCAATCGACGTTCCGCCGTCACCGGGCACGTGGTGACGGGCGCCCTGCAGGGCGCGGAGGAACACAAGAATCAGGAGGCAGAGAGGGACAGAGGGAGGGACAGAGGGACAGAGGGACAGAGGGACAGAGGGACAGAGAAAGGTAGAGGCAGAGAAAGGTAGAAAGTAGATAGCGTGGGGCCGGTCATGGGAGAGACCACCACGGGACACCGCGCCCCCGGCATCTCTCGTCGAGAGGAGGCCGGGACGCAGAGTGCCTGCTGGCCTGGGGTAACAAGCATGGCGGGGCAACCACTCAGGCTCTGCGCCGCCAGGGGGCAGAGCCTGGGCTTGAACGGGAAGGTTGAAGTGGAGGGTTGAAGCGGGGGCCTGAAAGACCCGGCCCCCGGCCCACTAACAGGGCATCAAGCGGGGGTTGGCGCGGCAACCCGCTCGGGGTGACTGGCCGGCGCTGAGGCAGAGCTGGCAGCCTCACTCAGGGTAAATCCTGCCACCATCCGCCCCAGTCGGTCGGCCTGTTCCAGCAGGTGCTCGGTGGCAGCAGAAGACTCTTCGACCAGACTCGCGTTCTGCTGCGACATGCGGTCCAGCTCCGCCACCGCGATATTGACCTGTGCGATACCTTCGCTCTGCTCTTCCGCCGCCACGCTGATCTCGTCCAGGCTCAACGTGACGCGCCCGACCTGTTGAACGATCTCGCCCATGGTCTCGCCCGCCCGGCGCACCAGCTCGGTACCGCTGGCCACGCGCTCGCCGGAGGTCTCGATCAAGCTACGAATTTCACGGGAAGCCTCGGCGGATCGGGTGGCCAGTTGGCGTACCTCACTAGCCACCACGGCGAAGCCACGGCCATGCTCCCCGGCCCGGGCCGCCTCCACCGAAGCATTGAGCGCCAGCAGGTTGGTCTGGAAGGCGATACCATCCATCACCTTGACGATGGCGCCGATCTGCACAGAGGACTCGGTGATCGACTCCATGGTGTCCACCACCTGGTCCACCACCTCACCGCCTCGCTCGGCGACGTCGGTGGCCTCCCCCGACTGCCGCCTGGCATCGCGCGAGGCCGCCGCCGTATGCGCCACGGTGCTGGTGATCTCCTCGATCGATGCCGAGGTCTGCTGCAGGCTCGATGCGGTCGTTTCGCTGCGCCGCGACAGGTCCTGCCCTCCCAGTGCGATCTCGCCGGCGGCAACCCGCACCGACTCGCTGCTGTCCCGGATGGTGATCATCACCGCCTCCATGCGCGACACGAAGCGATTGAACGCACTCGCGATCTGGGCCACCTCATCCTTGCCGTCCTCCGGCAGGCGGCGGGTCAGGTCTCCGTTGCCACTGGCGACGTCGGCCATGGCATCCCGCGCAATCGACAGTCGCTTGAGCGCGAGGGTCAACAGCACGCTCAGCAGCAGCAGTGCCACCAGGCCGACGATCACCAGAGTCCAGAGCGCTGCCTGTGTCACCTGCTGAAGGCTGGCACCGGCCTCCCGGCTGTCCAGGGCAATCACCAGTCGCCAGTCGGTACCGCTGATGGGCGTGGCGAGAAGCTCGCGCTGCCGTCCGCCGATGTCTACGGTGACAGGGCGTGCCTGGTCACCCAGCTGCGTCAGGAAATCCGGCGTCAGGCGCGCAGACAGCTCGGTCGCCGGCGCCAGGCTCAGCGTGGCATCAGGATGCGCCACCAGGGCTCCCTCACCATCGACGAGGAAGGCAAAACTGCTCGGCGTCGGCGCGATGTCGGCCACCACATCGATCACACCGTCGATGGTGATATCGCCACCCGCCACCGCCTCGAGCCTGCCCTCATTAAAGAAGGGCGTGGCGAAGGTCACCACCAGCCCCCCCGTGTTGGCATCCTTGTAGGGAGGGGTCACCACGGTCGCTTCAGCCTCAACGGCCTGCTGATACCAGGGGCGCTGACGCGGATCATAGTCTGCGGGGGCATCCCAGCCGTCGGAGAAGATCGCATCTCCGCTCGCGGCCTCGGCCAGATAGGTGGTGAGAAAGCCGCCACCGGCCTGCAACTGCAGCAGCGCCGCCAGGGGATCGGCATCGGACACTGCCGGCGCCAGTGCCTCGAGCTGGCGTGCGTGGCTCGACACCCACTCATCGATGGCCACCCGATTGCCTTCGGCGACCGAGGCCAGCTGCTGCGCATCCTGGCGCTCCTGATGGTGATGCAGAATGCTGAGGTTGACCGCTCCATTGATGGCCAGGGCCACCACTATGACGGCCACGGTGGTCAGCAGGAGCCGAAATCTCAAGGAATGAATCATGTCGCTCTCTGTCAAGGGTTACGCCTTGCGGCTGCAAGGTCGACACAAGCGACTATCGGCCATCGAGAATGCCTCTTTAGCCCAAGTTTGACGATTACCCACTTTCGCCTCCCGAATGGCTCCCGAATGGCTCCCGAATGGCTCCCGAATGGCTCCCGAATGGCTCCCGAACGGCTCCCGAGCGACTCATCGACGATAGGGAAACGGGCCGCGCCCGTCAGGCGCTGACACCCTGCGTCAATCGTCTGGCCTGCCGACGCTCGCGCCAGGCCTGCAGCCCCCGCCACCACGAGCGTTGCGTTCTTACCGTCATCTCGCCGATGCTGGTGTCGTCGTCTTCGTCGGACAGCTGCATGTGCGCGCTGGATTGCCCCAGCGCCAGGGCGGTGCCGGTCAGACGTTCGGCTTCCTCCCGTGAGCGCTCGACCATCTGGGCGTTGCGCTGGGTAACAGCATCGATCTCGGCCATCGCCCGATGAATCTGATCGAGGCCCTGATGCTGTTCTCCGGCGGCCTGCTCCAGTTCTGCGATTCGGCCCCCCAACTGCCCGACTGCCGCCGCTATCCCCTGGATCGACAGATCGGCGGCGCGGGACTGCCTCGCGCCATCGGCCACGCTCTTGCTGGAAGCACCGGTCAGGCTGCGAATCTCGCCGGCCGCTTCGGCGCTGCGCGCCGCCAGGCCGCGCACCTCCGCCGCCACCACCGCGAAGCCTCTGCCGTGCTCGCCAGCACGGGCAGCCTCCACCGAGGCATTGAGGGCCAGCAGGTTGGTCTGAAAGGCAATATCATCGATCAACTTGACCATCGCCTGCACCTGGTCGGCATGGCGCTGGATCTCGTCCATGGCCGCCGCCACCGCGGCAACGCCCTCACTGCCCTTGCTGGCACGCTTGCCCACATCGCCCGCCAGGCGGTTGGCGTCCCCCAGATGCTGCACCGTCTGGGCCACCGTCGCCGTCAATTGCTCGAGGCTGGCGACCGTCTGCTCCAGGGCCGACGCCTGGCGCTGGGTGCGGGTGGCCAGTTCGCGACCATCATCGAGCATGCGTTCGGCATTGTGACGCAGGTCATCGCTGGTCTCGCGAATCCCGCGAATGTTCTTCACCAACGCCCGTCGCAGTGACTCCACGCCCCGATACAGCTGGCCCACTTCGCTGCTGCCCATATCGGGCAGGCGACGCTCGAGTCGGCCCTGGGCCATCGCCTCGAAGTGTTCCAGCAGCTGCTTCAACGGGAGCAGCAGGTAGCGTCGAACCGTCAGAGCCATTGCCATGGCCAGCACCAGAGCCAGGGTGAGCGCCGCCGCCAGGGCGAGGTTCATGCTGTCTGCCAGATGCCTGAAGCCGGCAGCCAGTCCCTCTTCCTGCTCCAGCGCCAGGGTGGAAAAGGCCTCCACGCTATCGACAAAGGCCTGGCTCATGCTGGTCAGTCGAGCCTGGCCCGAATCATAGGCGCCAAGATCTCCCTCCTTGAGCAACATCAGCTGCAGTTCCAGGCCGGTGGATACCAGCGAGCGGAAGTGGCGCTCGAGCGTCGCCTTGTTGTCTGCCTGGACCTCGCCGACATCGATCGCCATGAAGGCCTCGAAGGCCTCCCTGGCCTCGCTCAGCAGCGTCTCGGCAGAAGCGATCACCGGACCCGGTCGATCGAAAGACGGCACCCGCGTCAGCCTGGCCGCCCGATCCATCTCGACGCGTGAACGAAAGACCCTGGTCTGGGCAAGATTAAGCAGACGGAACTGACCGACGTGCTCGTCGCGCATTACATCGAAAGCCTCTCGTCCTTGCTGGTTGGCGTAAAGGCCCAGCCCACCCAGTCCGACCATCAATATCAGAAAGAGAGACAACGCCAGCAGCCCGCTGGCACGTATGGAGAGCGTTCGAAAAGACGTCATGGAGCGAATATCCCTGGTTGCCCCGCTTCTCGGGCGAGCGGGTGCCGAAGGAATATCAGCAAAACATTACATAAAGATGTCGGCAGCCGATGGGGGGATCTCCGAGGCGGTAGCCGAGGGGGTAGCCGAGCGCGGCACCTACACCTGCATGTTCATCACATCCCTGTAGGCCGATACCAGGCGATTGCGCACCTGCTGGCCCATCTGAAAGGCCACGCTGGCCTTCTGCATGTCGACCATGACGTCGTTGAGTTCGACCCCCGGCACCCCGGCCTGGAAGGCCTTGGCCTGCGAATCGGCGGTGGCCTTGAGCTCGTTGATGCGCTGGATCGACGACTTCAAGGCGTCGGCGAAGCCGGCGTCGGCCTGGGCCGCCTCGGTGTTGCCCCCCAGTGTCGGGGACGACACCTGGCTGGCCTCGCGGGCCATGGTGGTCATCTGGGCAAGGGCCGATTGCATCGCGGGAGTCGACATGACGGGTCCTGTGTCTCGTTGGCCGGTGACGGAGGCGCATCGCCTCCACGACAGCAAGCCTAACAAGAGCGAGCGCACCGTCATCGAAGCAAATGGCCGTCAAAACATGGGCTATTTCGATCATTGGCTGGCCACAGCCCCGGGATAATGGGCATCAACACAGAACCGGGCACCGCCCGCGGCCACCCGACCCACGGACCACCGGTCATGCCAATGAACAGCCCCCATTTGCCGTCCCCCGACGGGAGTCGTCCATGAGCTCAGCGGCCTCCGCCTCAAGCTCCGGCCCCCTGTCCGGGCTAACGTCCCGCTTACGCGGCAAACCCCTGATTCCCTTGATGATCGGGGGCGCCGCCGCGATTGCTCTGATCATCGCCCTGGTGATGTGGGCCTCGCGCCCACAGTACCGAGTCCTGTTCAGCAATCTCAGCGAAGCCGACGGCGGCGCCATCATCACCGAACTCGATAGCCGCGGGGTGCCTTATCGCTTTTCCGCCGGCGGCCACGCCTTGATGGTGCCGGACGACCAGCTGCACACCCTCCGCCTGCAGCTTGCCGAACAGGGCCTGCCCCACGGCGGCAACGTCGGCCTCGAACTGATGCAGGATCAGGCCTTCGGTATCAGTCAGTTCGCCGAGCAGATCAACTACCAGCGCGGCCTGGAAGGCGAGCTGGCCAGATCCATCGCCTCGTTGGGCCCGGTGGCCAACGCCCGTGTCCATCTGGCCCTGGCCAAGGACTCGGTGTTCGTACGCGAGCGTCAGCCGGCCAAGGCTTCGGTGGTGCTGACACTCGAGCCTGGCCGACGTGTCGGCGAGGGTCAGGTGGCCGCCATGGTCCACCTGGTCTCTTCCAGCGTGCCCGACCTGGCCGGTGAAGACGTCACCGTGATCGACCAGAACGGGCGCCTGCTGTCATCGGCCGACGCGGGTGGGCTGGGGCTGGACGGCTCGCAGCTGGATTACGTCGCCGAAATCGAGCGTTCCTACCAGCGGCGTATCGAGGACATCCTGGCGCCGCTGGTCGGCCATGCCAACGTGCGTGCCCAGGTCACCGCCCAGATCGACTTCTCCCAGCGTGAAGAAACCCAGGAGCGCTACACCCCGAACCAGCCGCCCGCACAGGCCGCAGTCCGCAGCCGCCAGACCAGCCTGGACATCAATGGCCAGGGTGACCTGGCCAGCGGCATTCCCGGTGCCCTGAGCAACACCGCGCCAGGTACCGCCGCGTCACCCATCGACAACGGTGATGCCGCGCAGCAGGACAACGACGAGGCCGCCGCCGATACCGCCGAACAGGAAGAGGCGTCACCGCAACGCCTGCGGCGCGATGACGTCACCAACTACGAGCTGGATCGACAGGTATCACATGTGCAGTACCAGAAGGGAGGCATCGAACGCCTGTCCGCCGCGGTGGTGGTGAACTACCAGGACGGCGTCGATGAGCAAGGCGAAGCCACTCTCACCCCCCTGTCAGCGGAACAACTCGCCGAGATCGAGGCACTGGTGCGCCAGGCCATGGGCTTCTCGGAAAGCCGCGGCGACGCCCTGTCGGTGGTCAACAGCGCTTTCGCCCAGGCACCCGAGGTCGCAGCCCCCACCTGGTGGCAGGACCCGATGGTCCATCAACTGGCCAAGGAACTCGGTCGCTATCTGCTGATCATCCTGGCCGTCGCTCTGCTCTATCTGCTCGTGCTGCGTCCGCTGATCCGTCGTTATACCGAGGCTCCGGTGGCCCCGGCCCCCATGCCCAGCGCCTTCTCGGCACGGGTCGGCGACGACGAGAGCGACGACGAAGAGGCGTCCGAGGGTGACAGCGAGACGACCGACGGTGAGGACGCCACCTACGGCCGCGACAACCGCCGCCGGCGCAAGGCCAGCGCCTACGAACAGAACCTCAACGACCTGCGCGAGCTGGCCCAGGAAGATCCCCGCATGGTCGCCATGATCGTACGCAGCTGGATGAACGCCAATGACTAACATCGAAGCCTCGAGCGGCATCCGCCGCAGCGCCGTACTGCTGCTGGCCCTGGACGAGGACAGCGCGGCGGAAGTGTTCAAGTTTCTCAATGCCAAGGAAATCCAGCAGCTATCGAGGGAGATGACCCAGCTCGGGCAGATCTCCCACGAAGAGATGCGTCGCGTGCTGCACGACTTCCACACCGAGACCGAGGAGTTCATCGGTCTCAACATGAACTCCAGCGAGCACATCCGCTCGGTGCTGACCAAGGCGCTCGGCACCGAACGGGCCTCCAGCCTGATCGAGGACGTCCTCGAAACTGCCGGCACCAGCAGCGGCATCGACGCCCTCAACCTGATGGAGCCGTCCATGGTGGCGGAGCTGATCCGTGACGAGCATCCACAGATCATCGCCACCGTGCTTGTGCACCTCGAGCGCCACCAGGCGGCCGACGTGCTCGAGCTGTTCGACGACAAGCAGCGCAACGATGTGGTGCTGCGCATCGCCACCTTCAGCGGCGTCCAGCCGGCGGCACTGCAGGAACTCACCGAAGTGCTCACCAGCATGCTCGACGGCCAGAACCTCAAACGCAGCAAGATGGGTGGTGTACGTACCGCGGCGGAGATCCTCAACCTGATGAACACCACCCAGGAAGAGGCCGCCATCGACACCGTGCGCGCCCACAGCGAGGACCTGGCTCAGAAGATCATCGACGAGATGTTCCTGTTCGAGAACATCGGCGACCTGGACGACCGCAGCATCCAGCTGTTGCTCAAGGAGATCGAGACCAACAGCCTGGTCATCGCGCTCAAGGGAGCCCCGGAAACGCTCAAGGCCAAGTTCCTGGTCAACATGTCCCAGCGCGCCGCCGACCTGCTGCAGGAAGACATGGACGCCAGAGGGCCCATTCGTATCTCCCAGGTGGAGACCGAGCAGAAGGCCATCCTGCAGGTGGTGCGTCGCCTGGCCGACAACGGCGAAATCGTGCTCAGCGGAGGCGACGAAGCCTATGTCTAGGACACCTCGATTCAGTGAACCTGGCACGCCGGCGAGGAGGGTCTCGGCATGAGCCAATGGCGCCGCTGGAACATGGGCGAGCTGCCCGAGGAAGGCGACGACGGCACCACCGAGGCCGCAGCGACCCCGCGCCCGCCCACTCGCCAGGAACTCGATGACGAACGCCGCCGGGCCCGCGAGACGGGCCACCGCGAGGGCCATGCCCAGGGCCACCAGAAGGGCTACGACGAGGGCTACCAGAAAGGACTGGCCCAGGGCCTCGAGCAGGGCCTGGCCGAGGGCCGCGCCCGCGCCGAGCAGGAGATCGCCGACGCCCTGAACAGACGCTGTGAAGAGGCCCTGGCACCGCTTGGCCGACTCGTCGACGAGTTCCGCACGGCACTGTCCGAGCTGGACGATGCGGTGGCCGAGGATCTGACCGATCTGGCCCTGGCCACCGGCCGGCAGCTGGCGGATGACGCCCTCAAGGCCCGGCCACGCCAGGTGGTGGAGCTGGTCCAACGGCTTTTGCACACCGATCCGCCACTGGTGGGACGCCAGCGCCTGTGGCTGCACCCGCTCGATCTGCGCCTGGTGGAGCGCCACCTGGGCGAGCAGCTCGAGGCCGCCGGCTGGACCCTGCGCGCCGACGAGCGTCTGCACCGTGGAGGCTGCCGGGTCAGCGGCGAACAGGGCGATATCGACGCCACCTGGGAGCGTCGCTGGCAGGCGGTGAATCGCCAGGTGCGCAGAAGGGCCCCGCGCCACACCCCCGAACCAGAGGATCATGGCGTCGCCCACGAGGACGATGCGCCATGAACGGCCCCCAGATCCACCAGCAGCGCTGGCAGCACGCCCTCAAGGCCGTCGCCCATCGCGTCGAGCCCCTGCCCATGACCAGGGCCACAGGCCGCGTCGTGCGCGCGACCGGCATGGTCATCGAAGCCGTCGGCCTGCAGGTGGCACTGGGTGACAGCTGTCGCATCGAGCTTCCCGGCACGGCAGATCACACCGCTGCCGGCTCAGCGCACGACTACGCCGAGGCCGAGGTCGTCGGCTTCGCCGGCGATCGCCTGTTTCTGATGCCGCTTGGCGAGATCAGTGGACTGATGCCCGGCGCCCGGGTGCTGCCCCTGGGCGACGGTAGCGTCAATGCCTCGCGGCGTTTTCCGCTGGGCGAGAGCCTGCTGGGCAGGGTCGTTGACGGCACCGGGGCTCCGCTGGACGGTCTCGGTGAGCTGGATGACGCCCCCCGGGCGCCATTGGCCACACCGCCGCTCAACCCCCTGTCTCGTGCTCCCATCGAGGAACAGATCGACGTCGGCATCCGCGCCATCAACGCCCTGCTCAGCGTCGGCCGCGGCCAGCGCATGGGCCTGTTCGCCGGCTCCGGCGTCGGCAAGTCGGTGCTGCTCGGCATGATGGCGCGCTACACCCGAGCCGACGTCATCGTGGTCGGACTGATCGGCGAACGTGGCCGCGAGGTCCAGGACTTCATCGACAACATCCTCGGGCCCGAGGGCCGGCGCCGTGCCGTGGTAGTGGCGGCACCCGCCGACACCTCGCCACTGCAACGACTCAAGGGCGCCGCCTACGCCACCCGCCTGGCCGAAGGCTTTCGCGACGACGGCAAGAACGTGCTGCTGATCATGGACTCGCTGACCCGCTACGCCATGGCCCAGCGCGAGATCGCCCTGGCCATCGGCGAACCTCCGGCGACCAAGGGCTATCCGCCCTCGGTGTTCGCCAAACTGCCGGGGCTGGTGGAGCGCGCCGGCAACGCCGAGCCCGGTGGGGGATCGATTACCGCCTTCTATACCGTGCTGACCGAAGGCGACGACCAGCAGGACCCCATCGCTGACTCCGCCCGCGCCATCCTCGATGGCCACGTGGTGCTGTCGCGCAGCCTGGCGGAATCCGGCCACTACCCCGCCATCGACATCGAAGCCTCGATCAGCCGGGCCATGAACGCCATCGTCGACGACGGCCAGCGCCGCCAGGCCCAGGGCTTCAAGGCCATGTTCTCGCGCTACCAGCGCAACCGTGACCTGATCAGCGTGGGCGCCTACCAGCCCGGCCACGACCCTCGCCTGGACGAAGCCGTGCGCCGCTATCCGGATCTGGAAGCCTTTCTGCAACAGCGAATCGACGAATGCGCCACCCTCGAGGCCTCGCGTCAGGCGCTCTCGTCCACCCTGGGAGGAACCCCATGAGAACCCCTCTGGACACCTTGACAGAGCTGGCCCGGGACGCCCGCGACCAGGCGATGCAGCACCTTGCCAGCGCCCGCCGAGACGAGCGTCAGGTCGCCGATCAGCTGTCGTCGCTGGAACACTACCGACAGGAATACGCCGAGCGTCTGCACCAGAACATGCGCAGTGGCATCGATCCGGCCACCCTGCACAATACCCAGCGCTTCCTGCTGTCGCTTGACGATGCCCTGGCCACCGCACGACGAGCGCTCCAGCAACAGCGCCAGAAGGTCAGCGACAGCCAGCGCGAGTGGCAACACGAACAGCAGCGCCTCAGCGCCTACGACACCCTGGCCGAACGCCGTGCCCAGGAAGGCCTGCGCCAGCAGGCCCGCCAGGAACAGCGCTCCAGCGACGACCTGATCAACAGCCGACTGCAGCGCGGCAGCGCCATGCCCGGCGGCTACTGACCTCAAAGGAACTCACCATGGACCTCACCCTGTTGGGCCTGGCAGGCCCCGTTTCTTCCCAGGCCAGTGGCAGCAAGGGCGCCGCCGCGCCGATCGGTGGCGACTTCGCCCAGCGCCTGGCCGCACTCGGCGGCCAGGCGGCCCCCCTCGACAATACCGGGCGCCCCGCCAATGGCCAGGCCAGCGACACGGCGCTCAGTGATCAGGACCATAGCGAGCCCCAGGACTGGACACTGGCACTGCTGGCCGTTGCCTCATCGGCCCCGGGCCCCCACGGGCAGCCCGCTGCTGACGCAGGCCAGCTGGCGTCATCAGGACTCGGCGCACCAGGCTTGAACGGCGCACCGCGGGACGCTACAGGCGCAGCGCTTGCCGGGCAGCTCCCCGGCGGGGCGCATGCACTGCTGACACAAGGCGGCGCCGCAAGTCAGCAGGCACTACCGCTGGACGTCGCAGCCCAGGCCACACCGGCGCTCGCGACGTCTCCGCCATCAGGGCCGTCGGCGCAGGCTCAGCTTTCGCCCCAGGCCCAGGTCCAGGTCCAGGTCCAGGTCCAGGTCCAGAATCAGGCCCCAGCACTGCAGAGCGCCGCCCTCGACGCCACCGCCGCCACGGAAAATGCGCCCGCCCAGTCACGCCTGGCACAGGACGCGCTCCCGGCGCTGCATCGACTCCCCAGGGCCGAGCATCCGGTGGATCGCGCTCCCTCGGCGGCGCAGCAGGCAGCCATGGCCGCCGGCAGCAATGCGCAGGGTAATTTACAAGGCAATTTACAAGGACAGGCACCCGCTGCCCCGGCGGGCCTCGCGCCCGGCGCCCTGGCTCCAGACACGGCCGGCTGGATGGCCCAGGGCACAGGGTCAGGCGCTGCGGAACTGCGTCCCGGCGAGATCCTTGCTGGCGCTGCCCGGGGCGAGGCCGACGCTTCGCTGGATGCCGTGCTCTCGCCCACCGCCTCACAGGCACGGGGCGCGTCGCCCTTTGGCTCCTCCCTGGCCGCCGCCATGCCCCCGGGTACCAATGCCTCACTGTCATTCAACCAGGCCGCCTGGCCGCAGCAGCTCGGCCAGACCCTGGCAAGGCTGTCCAGCCAGGGCGGTGCGGGCGAACAGCAGGTCGAGTTGCGCCTGCACCCCGCCGAACTCGGCTCGCTGGGGGTGACCCTCAAGCTGGGCGAGCACGGTGCCCAGGCCCAGTTCTTCTCGGCCCACTCCCAGGTGCGCCAGGCCCTTGAGCAGGCCATTCCCCAGCTTCGCGAAGCCCTGGCCGAACAGGGCATCCAGCTCGGTGACGCCTCGGTGAGCGACCAGGGCGCACAGTTTGGCGGCCAGCAACCCTCGGACTCTCGCGGCCAGCCATCGCTGGCAGCCTCCGGCCAGGGCAAGGGCGAGTCGATGGAGCCGGCCACCACGGCAAGCTCTGCCCCTGACCAGCGCCACGAGTCAGACGATGGCCGCGTGGACATCTACGCCTGACGCATAGGGCTGGACACGCGCCTGGCCTGCGCCTGACCCACGCCCTTCCAGGCACCCCCTGCCGCTACACAGCGTGAGCGGCGGGGCTCTCCCTCACAAATACCCAAGATAGGCACGAACTCGGTGCCTGTTCTCGCCATCGATCGCCGATGCCTGACGGCATACTAAAGATGTGGCACGCCCGCACGCTAGTACATTACCGCCCCTCGAGGGGCCACAGGCTCAGGACTTCAGGACATGGCGAAATCTCGACGGCTCATCTGGTGTCTGGTGATCCTGGTCATCCTCGCATCCTTCGGTGCCGCGGCCGGGTTCTACCTGCTGTACCAGGAAAAGGCGCACGCAGAATCAGCAGACACCTTCGGCGAGCATATGGCTCAGGCCAGCACCGGCGCGGTTGAAGATACGGCGCCCATCTACCTGAAACTGGAGCCCTTCACCGTCAACCTGGCCGAAGACAACGCCGGACCGCGCCTGTTGTACGCCGGCCTGACCCTCAAGCTCAGCGATGACGCTAGCCTCGAGACGCTGGAACAGCACCGTCCCCAGGTGCGTAACCAGCTGTTGTTGCTGCTGTCGGACCGCGAGGCCGAGACACTGGTCAGCGCATCGGGCAAGAAGGCCCTGGCCGAGGATATCGTCGCCACCCTGGAAGACGTGCTCGGCCCCGAGCGTCCGCGCATCCATATCGATGATGTGCTTTTCACCGAGTTCATCGTCCAATAGGTCGCCCCCATGTCTCAAGACGATCTCCTGTCCCAGGAAGAAATCGACGCACTGCTCAAGGGCGTCAGCGGCGACGACGATGCCGAGGGCGAAGACAATGCAGCTCGAGGGCGCTTGCGCCCCTTCGATCCGGCCAATCAGCAGCGCATCATCCGCGAGCGTCTGCAGGCCCTGGACATCATCAACGAGCGCTTCGCCCGTCACTTCCGCACCGGCATGTTCAACCTGCTGCGGCGCAGCGCCGACATCAGCGTCGACGCCGTGCGCTACCTCAGCTACAGCGAGTTCTCGCGCAACGTGCCGGTGCCCACCAACATCAACATCATCGCCATGAAACCGCTCAAGGGCTCGGCCCTGATCGTGTTTCCCCCGAGCCTGGTGTTCATGGTGGTGGACAACCTGTTCGGCGGTGACGGCCGCTTCGTCACCAAGTCCGAAGGGCGCGAGTTCACCAATACCGAACAGCGCATCATCCAGCGCGTGCTGAACATGGCCATCGATGGCTACAGCGAGGCCTGGAAGTCCGTCTACCCGCTGGACATCAGCTACCTGCGCTCGGAGATGCAGTCCAAGTTCGCCAACATCACCAACTCGCCCAACGAGATCGTGGTCAGTACCAGCTTTCATCTGGAGGTCGGCAACCTCTCGTCCAGCTTCCAGATCTGCATGCCCTACAGCATGATCGAACCGCTCAAGGACCTGCTGACCAACCCGTTGAGCGAGAACAGTCGCGACAAGGACGGCGCCTTTCACCGGCGTATGGCCGGCGAGCTGCGTCATCCAGAGGTAGAGCTGGTGGCCAACTTCGCCACCATCGACTCGCGCATCGCCGAGGTGATGGCGCTGAAGGTCGGTGACATCCTGCCGCTCGAACTGCCCGATACCGTCACCGCCCAGGTCGACGAGGTGCCGGTGATGGAATGCGAATACGGCAGCCAGCGCGACCAGCGCGCCCTCCGAGTCCTGCGGATGTTCGACCACGCCGCCGGTCACCAGCCCAGCAACGCCTTCGTCAAAGGCTCTCGGCCTCCTTCCAAGGAATCGCACCATGACTGACCCCAATAAACCCGACTCCCCTGTCGGCGACGACGACTGGGCCGCCGCCATGTCCGAACAAAAGGACGATGCCACCAGCGATGGCGCTGGCGAGGACGACCCCTGGGCCGATGCCATGGCCGAACAGCAGGCCGCCGAGGAGAACCCGGGCGAGCAGGCCCCAGAAGATACCCCTGCCGCAGCGCGCGCCGCAGGAGACAGCGTGTTCCGCCCGCTCGGTGAAAGCACCTCCTCCAGCGCTGCCCGCGAGCTCGACATGATCATGGATATCCCGGTCAAGCTGACCGTGGAGCTTGGTCGCACCCGCCTGACCATCAAGCAGTTGCTGGAACTGGCCCAGGGCTCGGTGGTGGAACTGGAGGGGCTGGCCGGTGAGCCGATGGACATCCTGATCAACGGCTACCTGATCGCCCAGGGTGAAGTCGTGGTGGTCGAAGACCGCTACGGCATCCGTATCACCGAGATCATCACCCCCTCAGAGCGGGTGCAGAAGCTCAACCGATGAACGAGACCACCTCCAGCGCCGCCGTCGACGGACTGGCCCAGGGAGGCGACAGCCTGCTGGGACTGGCCATGCTGGGCAAGACCGCCGCCGCCCTGGCACTGATCATCGCCATTCTGCTGGGCCTTTCCGCCTGGCTGAAGCGGCGGGGCGGCGGCTTTCACGGCCAGCAGTCCCGACTCAAGGTGGTCGGCTCCACCGCCGTCGGTCAGCGCGAGCGCGTGGTGGTGGTTCAGGTCCAGGATCGCTGGCTGGTGCTCGGCGTCGGCGGCGGTCAGGTCAATCGGCTGGACAGCCTGCCCGCCCCGACCGACGAGGCGACGCCCGCCCAGCCGGACGCGCCGCAGGGTGACAGCTTTGGCGAGCGCCTGGGCCAGGCTCTCAAGGCCAACCTTGGTCGGCGAGAGCGGTGATGCGACAGTTGATACTTCTTCAGCGCAGCCTCTACTCCCGTCCCTGGACGCCACTTGTGGCCAGCCTCGGACTGGCCCTGGTTGTCTGTCTGCTGGCTGCCGGCCCGGCCCAGGCCCAGCAGATCCCGGGCCTGATCAGTGAACCCATGGCCGACGGCGGGCAGAAATGGTCGCTGTCGCTGCAGACCCTGCTGCTGCTCAGCGCCATGGCCTTTCTGCCCACGGCGCTGCTGATGATGACCAGCTTTACCCGCATCATCATCGTGCTGAGCCTGCTGCGTACCGCCATGGGCACCGCCTCGACGCCGCCCAACCAGGTGCTGCTGGGCCTCGCGCTGTTTCTGACCGCCTTCATCATGTCTCCGGTGCTCAGCGACGTTTACCAGGACGCCTGGCTGCCGCTGTCCACCGACGCCATCGATTTTGGCCAGTTCATCGAGCTCGCCCAGCAGCCCTTTCGCGAGTTCATGCTGGGCCAGACCCGAGAGCCGGACCTCGCCATGTTTGCCCGCCTGTCCGAGGTCGGCCCCCTGGCCGGTCCCGAGGACGTGCCGTTGCAGGTGCTGGTACCGGCCTTCGTCACCAGCGAACTGAAGACCGCCTTCCAGATCGGCTTCACCATCTTCATCCCCTTTCTGATCATCGACCTGGTGGTCGCCAGCGTGCTGATGTCACTGGGCATGATGATGGTCCCGCCGGTGACCATTTCGATGCCGTTCAAGCTGATGCTGTTCGTGCTGGTGGACGGCTGGCAGCTGATCATCGGCTCGATGGCGGAAAGCTTCTATTTATAGGCCCCCGACGACAGGGCCCCGGCGAAGGCCTACGGGCCCAGACAAGGCGGCGCCAGCAAGGAGACTCGTCATGCATCCCGAAACCGTCATGAGTTTGGCCTACCAGGGCATGCGCGTGACCCTGCTGCTGGGGGCGCCGCTGCTGCTTACCGCGCTGTTCACCGGCCTGCTGGTCAGCCTGTTCCAGGCCGCTACCCAGATCAACGAGATGACGCTGTCGTTCATTCCCAAGATCCTGGCCGTGTTTGCCGTGCTGGTGCTGGCCGGTCCCTGGCTGCTGCAGCTGATCATCACCTTCACCCGGGAGCTGTTTACCAGTATCCCGGCGCTGGTGTCCTGAGCCGGGCCGCCTGCGCTGAAGCCACCGGCCCTATCCCCGAGGCGCCCGCGTCCTGATGGTCGAGATCACCTTCACCCAGCTGCATGCCTGGCTCAGCCTGTTCCTGTGGCCGTTCATGCGCATCACCGCGCTGATGCTGAGCGCCCCCCTGTGGGGCCACAGCGCGGTGCCTACCCAGGCCAAGATCGGGCTGGCCGGTGCCATCAGCGTGGTCATCTCGCCGATGCTGCCACCGCTGCCCGATGTCCCGGTGGCCTCCTGGGCGGGCTTCGGCCTGGTGGTCGAACAGCTGATCATCGGCGTGGCCATGGGCCTGTGCGTGCGGATCATCCTGGTGGTGGTACAGGCCACCGGTGAGTTTATCGGGCTGCAGATGGGCCTGGCCTTCGCCACCTTCTTCGACCCTTCCAGCGGCACCAACATGGTCGTGATCTCGCGTTTTCTGTACATGATCACGCTACTGATGTTCCTGGCGGTGAATGGCCACCTGATCGTGCTGGAACTGTTGATCACCAGCTTCGAGACCCTGCCCATCGGCATCCAGCGCTTCAACCCTGAAGCCTTCATCCTGCTGGCCCGCTACGGCGGCACCATCTTTGCCACCGGCCTGCTGCTGGCGCTGCCGCTGGTCGCCCCGCTGCTGACCATCAACCTGGCACTCGGCATCCTCAATCGCGCAGCACCCCAGCTGACCGTATTCAATATCGGCTTCCCCACCTCTCTCAGCGTCGGCCTGGCACTGCTGATGGTTCTGATGACCGACCTCGGTCGCTTTCTGCAGCGCCACTTCCACCAGGGTCTGGATTTCCTGCAGTCGCTGCTCGACACCCTGGCGCCCCTGGCAAGCTGACGGTGCCGGAAGCGATTGGAAGCGACGGGAAGCGACGGGAAGCGACCTGCAGCCAGGCGCGATATCAGACTCGCGAACGACCCCGATCAAGCCGTGACTCACCGGGCTGCAGGCAGCGGCACACCCGAGACCAGGGCGGCTAGCGCCACGCTGATACGATGGACCCCCGATCATCGGCGAGATGCAGGCACGCATGGGCGCTTCACCACACACGGACGAGCAGGACAGGCAGCCCACCGTCCTGACGGCGAACTATGCCTCGACAGACAACCAGGCCCCGACAGACAACCAGGCCCTGACGGCGACCGATGCCCTGGCCCGGCTGCCGATACTCGCCCCTTGCCTGCCGGAATTTTCCCGCATACGGCCCTGGCGTCAGCGCCACCGTTGCCGCCCCGCCGCGGTGCTCGGCTGGGGCAACCGGGGGACCACCCGTCGCGCCAGGCGCCTGGCGACGGACAAGGGCCTGCCCTTCGTCGCCCTGGAAGACGGTTTCCTGCGCTCCTGGGGGCCCGCCGATGAAGGCTTCGCCAGCCTCTCCCTGGTGGTGGATCATAGCGGCATCCACTACGACGCCTCCCGGCCCTCCGATCTCGAGACCCTGATCAACCACGCCGACATCGACGCCACCGAAGAGGCACGGGCCAACGCCTTGATGGCGCGCCTGCGGCTCGCCCGACTGTCCAAGTACAACCACGCCCCTGACATTCGACTGGAAGATTCGTCCCGCTCCCGGGTACTGGTGGTGGACCAGACCCGGGACGACGCTTCCATTGTTGGCGGCGGGGCCTCGGAGGCCACCTTTGTTCGTATGCTTGAACAGGCCCTGGAAAGCCATCCCGAGGCCGAAATCCTGATCAAGATCCATCCAGAGGTGATCGCCGGGCGACGCCAGGGCCACCTGCTGGGGGCCGCCGGCCGTCCCCGCTGCCGCCTGATCACCGACGACATCAATCCCTGGGCCCTGTTCGACGTGGTCGATGCGGTCCATGTGGTCACCAGTCAACTCGGCTTCGAGGCGCTGCTGGCGGGCCTGCCGGTCACCTGTCACGGCCAGCCGTTCTATGCCGGCTGGGGCCTCACCCAGGACCGACAACGCTGTGCGCGGCGTCAGCGACCGGCATCCCTGGCCCGGGTATTCGCCGCCGCCTACCTGCGCTACACACGCTACGCCAACCCCTATACCGGCGAGCCAGCGACGCTGGACGACACCCTGGACCTGCTGGAGGATCAGCGCCGTCAGATACAGCGCGGTGCCGGGCACTGGCGATGCTACGGTCTGTCGCGATGGAAGCGCGGCTTCGTGACGGACTTCCTCGGCCCCCTGTCGCAGGTCGAACAGCTGCCACTGAGCTCGCTGAAATCGACCGATTCATCGTCTGAAACGGCATCCGACCCAGCACCCACGCCAGTGAATCATCTGGTGTGGGGCAGCCAATATCCCCGAAGAGACGATGTCCATCGCATGGAAGACGGTTTCCTGCGCTCGGTGGGCCTCGGCATCGATCTCACTCGGCCGCTGTCGCTGGTCATCGACGGGGCCGGCATCCACTACGACCCCACCCGTCCCAGCGAGCTCGAGGAACTGATCGAGAATGGCGAGTTCAACCCGCGGGACCACCTGCGCGCACGCAGGCTGATCTCGCGGCTGGTACAACGGGGTCTGTCCAAGTACAACGACGGCCACGACGCCTCGCCCAAGCCCGGTTTGCCGGCGCTGCCCAGCGATCGTCCCCGGCTGCTGGTGATCGGCCAGGTGGAAAGTGACGCTTCGGTACGTCACGGTGCCTGCGAGATCCGCACCAATCGCGCCCTGCTTGCAGAGGTGCGCCGCCGCCACCCCAACGCCTTCCTGCTCTATCGTCCCCATCCGGACGTGGTCGCCGGCGTACGCCAGGGCGAGCAGGTTCCCGCCGAGGCCTACGATGTGCTGGCAGCAGAGGGCAACATCACTGCCCTGATCGATCAGGTCGACGAGGTTCACACCCTGACCTCCCTGGCGGGCTTCGAGGCGCTACTCCGCAATCGCCCGGTGATTACCTATGGCCTGCCTTTCTACGCCGGCTGGGGACTGACCCGGGATAAGGCAGCGACGCCCCCTCGGCGATGTCGGCGCGCCACCCTGGAAGTACTGGTCGCAGCGGCACTGATCCACTACCCCGGGTACGTGGACCCCGCTACCCGCCAGCCGATCAACGTCGAGACCGCGATCACCTTGCTCGAACGCCAACGCCAGCAAGGGCCAAGGCTGAGGCTGTGGCAACGCCTCTACCGACACGTCCGGCGCTATCTGTACGGGCGCTATTGAGACGGCGCGCCAGTCCTTGCCCCTTGCCCCTTGCCCCTTTTCCACCACAGGAGAACACGACAGATGACGGCCCCCCAGCGCCTGATCCTGATTACCGGTGCCACCGGCGCCATCGGCGGCGCCCTGGCGCGCCACTACGCCAGGCCAGGGCATCATCTGGTGCTTCATGGGCGTCGCCAGGACACGCTGGCAGAGATAGGGCAGCGCTGTCGCGACCAAGGCGCCGAGGTCAGCCTGGCGAGCGGCCCCCTGGAAGACAACGACGCCCGACAGGCCTGGCTTGGGGGGCTGTCACGGACACCGGATATCGTGATCATGTGCGCCGGCATCAACACCGGCGTGGTCGATCGTCGCGACGGCGAATCGCTTCAGGCGGGACGTCAGCTGATGGAGATCAATCTACGCGTGCCGATGGAAATGGCGCGCCAGCTTGCCCCTGCCATGCAGCGTCGAGGCCGTGGCCAGCTGGTCTTCATCAGCTCGCTGGCCGCCTGGCACGGGCTGCCGGTCACCCCCAGCTACAGCGCCAGCAAGGCTGGCATCAAGGCCTACGCCGAGGCTCTGCGCGGAGGGCTCGCCAGCGATGGCGTCGGCGTCACCCTGGTGATGCCAGGCTACGTGGATTCGGCCATGGCCCGGGCGATGCCCGGCCCCAAGCCGTTCACCTGGTCGCCCGAAAGGGCGGCCCGGCGCATTGCCACGGCCATCGATGCCAATCGTCCCAGGGTCAGCTTCCCGCTGCCACTGTGCCTCGCCACCCAGGGACTGACCCTGTTGCCGCCGAGGCTGGCACAGGCCTTGATGCGATGGTTCGGCTACGGCGTGCCCTGATGTCGTCTGCGCAAGACACCAGGGAAGCAGTGGCCACATAGGCCCCTGCTGCTGACGCCCGAATTTCATCAATCACGTCGGTTTTGACACCAAAACTTGCCGATAGAACGCCAACTTTCCCTCGCACAGGCATTATCTGCACAGGATTTCGCACGCCACGCCCCTTGATGCTTAACAATGGCCGTCACTCATGCCAACTCCTGAAGTCGACGTCATCGACCGCTGATCTGCACGATCGCCCCGCCAGCGTCAGACGCTACGCCAGACATCCTGGCAGGAAGCCGGCTTCGCCCATCAAGGATGATCCCATGCACAAGCCACAGTTCTCCCCGCACCGCAGGACTCCCTGCCATGCCGCCTCGATGCTGTGTGCCTGGCGATCCCTTCCCCTCGCCCTGATCCTTGGCAGCGCCTCGTCGAGTGCCCTTGCACTTGACGTCGACCTCGCGCCACTCGACCAGAACCCCACCACCTTCGTCGGCACCCTGGAAGATCGCCCCCTGACCCTGGAGTTGCTCGGTCAGCAGGCGGTGACAGGAGGAAGCCGCGTGTTCGTGAGCATCAATGACAGACCCGTCACCCTGAGGCTACCTGCGGGCATCACCCTGGCAGAGGTCGATGGTCAGACCCCGGTGGTGCTCAGCGACGGCGAAGGCAAGGTGCTGCTCGCCGGGCGCCTCGATGCGCTCGGCCGTGATCGCACCCTCGCCCTGGCCGATGCACTGGGCCTGCTGGAACTCGACCAGACCCTGTACGGCGCCCAGAAACAGGCTATGGCCCAGAACTTCCGGCCGGTCACCCAGCGCATCGACGCCACCATGGCGCCACTCGGCGACGGTCCCTATCAGCGTCCACCGGGGATAAGTGTCTGGAGCACCGCCGAGATCGGTGATCTCGACGGCGATACCCGAAGTTCGGACTACTCCGGCGATGGCAAGGTCGCCCTGCTGGGCATCGACTACCGCTACCGCAACCTGCTGGTCGGCGTGGCCGCCGGCAAGAGCGAGATGTACCTGGATGGAAGAAGTGGCGGGAACACCGACCTGGGCGGCGAGATGATCGCGCCCTACGCCGCCATCGCCCTGCTGAACGACCGCCTGGTACTCGACGCCACCTTGCTGTTTCAGGACCTGGACGGCAGCGCACGACGCGACTATCTGGTCGAGGGCATCGATCTCGACGGCGAACGCTGGGGAGCGCGCGGCGCCGCCACCTACCACCTGCCGAGCTATCAGCTGACGAGCCAGCACCGGATCGACTCAAGCCTGACCCTGGGCGGGACCTATCTGGATGACGATGTGGATGGCGACTACCTGCAGGCGGAAACCGACTACGGCGAAGAAACCGGCGAAGTCTTTGCCGGCGTTCGACTGGGTGCCGACGTCTTCACCGGCCGCCTGTTCGGTGGCCTGCTCTACCACTACGACGTGTCCAGCGACGTGGACGACGACGCCGACTTTCTCGAAGGGAGCGATGACGATCGTACCGTGCTGGAGCTCGGTGCCACCCAGCGACTAGGCCGCGGCGTGGACGTTACCCTCGCGGGCCAGACGACACTGGGCAGCAGCGCTACCGAATACGACGTGATCAGCGCCTCGCTGTCCTACGACTTCTAGGCCTTCCAGGACCGCCTGAGGGAACAGGCTTGTGCTCGAGCATTAGTCCCTCAACGAAGACTAGGCGCTGTCCGAAAAGTCGACGAGCGAAGGTGAGACAAGGCAAAAATCGGTGAGACAGCGCAGTTTACGGGGTGTAAATGAGCATTTTGATCCGATTTTTAACGCCGTATTACCGAGCGCAGGCACTTTTCAGACAAGCCCTAGTCCGGTGCGGGGACGGACTCGCGCTGGGCCAGTCTCGCCAGCAGCAGCAGCGAGGCCGAATAGTAGTCGTCGCCGGGGGCCAGGCCCGCAGGCATCGCCCGGCGGTCGCGACCGGCCAGCACGCGAATCGCCAGCACCCCGCGGGAGGCGGCGTACTCCGCTCGGGCCTCGCTGTAGACGTCGATCCAGGCCGGCGGTGGCTGGCGAGCGGGATCGTTCCACAAGGCCAGGATCGGCGAGACACCCGGACGATCGAGCTGGTCTGCCCAGGCCAGGTAGAGCGGGATACGCACCGCATCAAAGCCGAAGCGGGGCGGCCAGCCCGGCGCCGGAGTCAGGCTGCCGTCGGCGTCAAGCCGCAGCCAGTCGGTGGGCAATCGATAGCGACCGAAGCGGCCTTGCTCGAGCAAGCTCAAGCCGTCTTCCACCAGCGTTTCCCAGCCCGCATCCGGCTCCGCCTGCGCAAACTCGAGCAACGCCGGCATCACCCAGTAGGACAGGTTGAGGTCGACGTAATCCTCGCCACGAAACCCCTGCACCCCCGGCAGCAGCACCCGGTAGCCGCCGCGCTGCACCACCAGATACTCGGCGATGGCCTCGCGGATCATGGCGGCCGCCTGGGCGTAGCGGGGTTCCTGCCAACGACTGGCGGCGCGCTGCAGCGCCCAGGCGATCAGGATGTCGCCATCACTGGCATTGTTGGGGTCCGCCACCGGTGGCACGTTGGTGGGGTCGTAGCGCCAGGAAAACAGCGCCACATCGGTCCGCGCCAGATGCAGTCGGGTCCACTGCCACAGCCGATCGAAGGCCTCGCGATCGCCCTGGGCCTCCGCCAGCAGCATGCCGAAGCCCTGCCCCTCCGAGTGGCTAACGTCGCCGTTGCCGCTGTCGAGAATGCGACCGTCGGCGCTCATGAAGCGGCTCTTGTAACGCTCCCAGCTCTCGTCGGCCGGCGCCGCGAGGGCAAAGGTCAAGGAGGCCACGGCGACCAGCAACATCGCCGTCAATCGGCGCCAACACAGGCCGGCATCAGTGGCCGGCAACTTCTTCCCTTGCATAGACGAACTCCAGAGGTTTTCCCGCCTCTGCCGTCACCACCCGAAGGGGCACCGTGCTATCGCCCCCCTGGCGTTCCAGCCATACACCATAGGCCCCGGCCAGTAGCGCACTGGCGGCACGGGCGCCGCGGGCTCGCTCGGCCTCGCTGTGACCGGCAACGGGGTAGGCACCATGCTCGATGGTCAGCCGAGTTTCCCCGGCGGTCAATGACACCCAGCCCCAATCGCGCGCACGCCAAAGCTCGTTGAGGGTGCGCTCGAGCCCCTCCAGGGTCTGCTGGTCGGGCAGCGTCAGTTCACTGGCCATTCTGGCCCCGATATGGCGCAGAAAAGCGCCTGCATCCTGCTCGCCGCCGGAGACATACAGCTCTTCCAGCAGGAAGCGCAGCACATCGTTCCACTGTGACGCACAGTGGGTGCTGTCGAAGTACGCAAGCGAACGGCGCCGGGCCGCGTCAAGGTCACTCATCTGCTCCCCCAAGGGTGTAGTCCAGGTACAGCCATGCCGAGGTCTCGTCGTAGTCGCCGAAGGTGTCGTAGCCCAGGCGTCCGCCCACCTTCATGTCATTGGTCAGCTGGTAGGAGGCATCGCCTCCCAGGGTCAGGCCAAAGCCGCTTTCGCTGGAGGCGCTGTAGCGCGACTCCACCGCCGCGTCGGCATCGGCCAGGTCATCGAGCAACGCCTGGGATTCGCCGTCGGTGGGGAAGAAGTCCTCCGCCGCCTCGGAGTAGCTCTGGAAGCCCGGCGACACCCTGGCGGAGTAGGACCAACGCCCACGCTGCTCGCTGAAGCTGAACGGGAAGGCCACGCTGATATGGTCCTGCGGGCTGAAGTAGCCCCCATGCCCGAACGAGTAGCGACTCAGGTTGCGATCGAAGTCGAGGTAGTTGACGTGCACCCCGGCCTTGAGCTCGCGGTCACGCTCGTTGATCGGCCGCAGGTAAGCCCCCATGCCCGCCTCCAGCGAGTCGTTGTCGGCCACGTTGTCACCGGTGTAGCGATAGCCGCCCAAGCTGACGTAGGCACCACTGTCGCCATTGTCGAAGCTGTAACCCAGCGCTCCCCCGGTCTTGACCACGCCGCCCCAATGCTCGCCGCTGACCGGATCACGGGTGCCGGCGTAGGACAACAGGCTATCCTTCACCGCGCGGCGTTCCGCGGTCAGGGTGAACTCCCCGGAATCGCCTACCTTCGGGTGCAGGCGCAGGCCCCCGACCAGCTGGGACTGGTCGAAGCCCAGCGGAGTGGTGCCGACGTCCACGTCCAGCAGATCGCTGCGAAAGCCCAGCGACAGACCCACCCCGGCGTCGCTCTGGGAATCCGCCGACACGTCCAGGCCGTCGCCCCCCAACTGCCCCAGCCGGGACAGGTAGTCGCCGGTGACCGCGGCGCTGACATCGTCATCGCTTGCCAGCTCACCGATGGCCTCGACGATCGCCATGCGGCCGAAGCGACGCTCGGCGTCGCCGGAGGGCGTACCGGCGGAACCGTAGGCCGGGGTCAGCGTCAGCTCGGCGCGGGAGCGACCAAAGACCGATGAAAAATCGCCGGAGGTGAAGGTGGTGGGCGTTTCCACCCGATCGAACTGACTCAGGCCTTCCTCGCCACTGCGCACCACCAGGGCAAGCCCGCCCTGTGCCTTGGGCGACACCGCGCGGCGCACCTCGGCCATCATCCGCTCGACCTCGTCGATCAGCGGCGAAGCCTGGGGAGCTGCCTCATCGGCCGAGGCCCCAGCCCCTGATCCCGTCACTGAGCCAGCGCCCGCGGACAACGAGCCGCCAGGCAGCCAGGCCGGCCGTCCTCCACCAGCGCCACCCCTGGCGTTCTCGAAGGGGTTGTCGCCGGTGGTCGTGGCCAGCGCCAGCGACTGCTGCGGATCGGCGCGCAGCTCGCTGCGCGCCTCACGCAATAGCGCCAGGGCCTGGCGGTCCTGTCCCTGGGCCCGGGC
>NZ_JAMXRY010000090.1:0-8135 GCF_024124525.1 Halomonas sp. OfavH-34-E
TCGACGCCGGCGGCCTGAGCGCTGTCCACGCCGAGGCCCGGGGTCAGCCAGGCGGCCATGCCCATGCCGATGGCCAGGGCCACCGCGCTGGTCAGCACATAGAGCATCAGCAGCTTGCCGGCGTAGCGCCCGACGCTTTCGCTGCGATCGACCTGGGTAAAGCTCAGTACCAGAGCGCAGAACACCAGAGGCACCACAATAAACTGCAGAAGGCGCAGAAATACCTGACCCAGTGGGGTCAGCAGTTGTGTATCCAGGACGCCCGCCCACTGGGGCAGGAACAGATTGACGGCGCCGCCGGCCAGGATCCCGAGGATCAGGGCCAGCAGTATTTGACGGGTGTGGGCCATGGTATCTCCCTGTAGCGGCCTCGATCACGGCTGCCCTGTCGCTGTCCCTGGCCTGGAGCTCGGCCGGATAGGCCGATGACAAGGCGGGTGTGTGGCAGGGGGGGGGGCGATCGATAAGGGGGCACACTATTAGGGCTCGGCGATGTCTTGGCAAGAAGCCCAATAGACCGATTTGTTATGACGTTAAGTGTATGCCATGCAATAAAAAAACGGACGGGGCTGGGCCCGTCCGCTGAGGGTGTTGGCTAACGGGCGTGTCAACGCCCTGGGTCATGGTTGGGCCGCGTTCGGCAGCGACGCGGCCCGCCCGCGATCACATATTGGGATAGTTGGGACCACCGCCGCCTTCCGGGGCGACCCAGGTGATGTTCTGGGCGGGGTCCTTGATGTCGCAGGTCTTGCAGTGGACGCAGTTCTGGAAGTTGATCTGGAAACGCGGCTGGCCATCGTCACCCTCGACCACTTCGTAGACCCCGGCGGGGCAGTAGCGCTGAGCGGGCTCGGCGTACTCCGGCAGGTTCTTGTGGATCGGAATTTCCGAATCCTCGAGCTTGAGGTGGCAGGGCTGGTCTTCCTCGTGATTGGTGTTGGACAGGAACACCGAGGAGGGCTTGTCGAAGGACAGCTTGCCGTCGGGCTTGGGGTAGTCGATCTTCTCGAACTCGCTGGCGGGCTTGAGCGCCGCATGGTCCGCAGTGGTGTCATGGACCCTGGGTAGCTTGCCGCCGAGCAACTGATCGAGGAAGTTGTAGGCGCCACCGCCCACGGTGCCGTACTTGTGGATCGCGGGACCGAAGCTGGCGGTCTGCTCGAGCTCCTTGTAGGCCCAGCTGTCCTGCCACCTGGTCTCGAACGCCTTGAGTTCGTCGCCGCCCTCGTTGCCGTCCTTGAGCGACTCGAACACGCTTTCTGCCGCCACCAGACCGGACTTCATGGCGGTGTGGATGCCCTTGATCTTGGCGAAGTTGAGGGTGCCGGCGTCACAGCCGATCAGCAGCCCGCCGGGGAAGGTCATCTTCGGCAGGCAGTTGAGGCCGCCCTTGGCGATGGCACGGGCCCCGTAGGCCACCCGCTTGCCGCCTTCCAGGTAGCGCTTGAGCACCGGGTGGTGCTTCATCCGCTGGAACTCGTCGAACGGCGACAGGTAGGGGTTCTGGTAGGCCAGGTCCATGATCAGGCCGACCACCACCTGCTGGTTCTCGGCGTGGTAGAGAAACCAGCCGCCGTGGGTGTTCTTGTCCAGCGGCCAGCCGGAGCCGTGCAGCACCAGCCCTGGCTCGTGCTGTTCCGCCGGTACGTCCCACAATTCCTTGAGACCGATGCCGTAGTGCTGGGGATCCTTGCCCTCGTCCAGGCGAAATTCGCGGATCAGGCGCTTGCCGATGTGGCCACGGGCGCCCTCGGCGAACAGGGTGTATTTCGCACGAAGCTCCATGCCCGGCGCGTAGCCGCCTTTCTCGCTGCCGTCGGCGGCCACGCCCATGTCGCCGGTCAGGATGCCGCGTACCACGCCGTCCTCGACGATGGCGTCCTGGGCGGCGAAGCCCGGGAATATCTCGACGCCCAGCGACTCTGCCTGTTCGGCCAGCCAGCGGCAAAGGTTGCCGGCGCTGATCACATAGCGGGTGATGTCGCCACCGGTGTTGTGCATGCTCTTGGGCACTAGCGCGTTGGGCAGCTTCTGGGCCTTCTCGGCGTCCTTGAGCAGGTACAGCTCGTCACGCACCGCCGGGGTGGTCAGCGGGGCGCCGCGCTCCTCCCAGTCGGGGAACAGCTCGAACAGCGCGCGGGGCTCGAGCACCGCTCCGGACAGAATATGGGCGCCCACCTCGGAGCCCTTCTCGACCACGCAGACGGTCAGCTCCTGCTCGGCCTCGTTGGCCTGCTGCATCAGTCGGCAGGCGGCGGCCAGTCCAGACGGACCGGCGCCGACGATGACCACGTCGAACTCCATGGTGTCGCGTTCTACTTGTTCTGCCATCGGGTGCTTTCCTCCTCGGCGTGACGTCGGGGTGCCACCAACGTCGTACAGATTTTAAACGGTCGTTTGCTTCACGGTGTGTCCCATGATAGGCATAATAGCGTCGTCGGGTCATCCTTACGATGGTCGACCCTCCCCAATGGTCGACTCGGCATGCGGGGATTGTTGCCAAGGCCCGGCCTGTGGCACATTGAAGGTACGCACCGAGCCCCTATCAAACGCTTGCATGAAACGCATAAGGGCATAGCGAAAAGTTCTCAATCGTGGTGTCCTCTCGGGACACGCGATGCGTAAATCGATGCGGTGCCCGTCACCGCCAACGTGTTGATGGTTCCTTCCTTACATTCAAGGTTCCCCAGATGAACCAAGCGAGGACAACATGAAAGTACTCGTCGCGGTCAAACGCGTCATCGACTACAACGTCAAGATCCGGGTCAAGCCGGATGGCAGCGACGTTGACTTGACCAACGTCAAGATGGCCATGAATCCCTTCTGCGAAATCGCCGTGGAAGAGGCGGTGCGCTTGAAGGAGAAGGGCGTGGCGACCGAGGTGGTGGCGGTGACCGTGGGGCCGAAGGCGGCGCAGGAACAGCTGCGCACGGCCCTGGCGCTGGGGGCCGATCGCGCCATCCACGTCGAGAGCGACGAGCGCGTTGAATCGCTGGGCGCGGCCAAGGCACTGGCCAAGGTGGTCGAGAAGGAAGCGCCGCAGCTGGTCATCCTCGGCAAGCAGGCGATCGACTCCGACAACAACCAGACCGGCCAGATGCTGGCCGCGCTGACCGGCATGGCCCAGGGCACCTTCGCCTCCGAGGTGGAAGTCGAAGGCGAGACCCTCAAGGTCATCCGCGAGATCGATGGCGGACTGCAGACGGTGTCGCTGAAGCTGCCGGCGGTGGTCACTACCGACCTGCGCCTGAACGAGCCGCGCTACGCCAAGCTGCCGGACATCATGAAGGCCAAGAAGAAGCCGATGGACGTGATGACCCCGGCCGATCTGGGCGTCGAGGTAGCCAGCCGTCTCAAGCTGGTCAAGGTCGAGCCGCCGGCCGAGCGCCAGGGTGGCGTCAAGGTGGGCTCGGTGGACGAGCTGGTGGACAAACTGAAGAATGAAGCGAAGGTGATTTCATGAGCATTCTGGTTCTGGCAGAACACCACGACGGCCAGCTGGCCGACGCCACCGCCCACGTGGTGGCCGCCGCCCAGGCTATCGGTGGTGATATCGACGTGCTGGTCGCCGGTCAGGACGTGGCCGCCGTGGCCGAGGCCGCCGCCAAGCTGGATGGTGTCAGCAAGGTGCGTGTCGCCGACAGCGAGACCTTCGCTCACCTGCTGGCCGAGCCCACCGCCGACCTGCTGGTGGCCCTGGCCGACGACTACAGCCATGTGCTGGCGGCCGCCTCCACCACCGGCAAGAACGTGCTGCCGCGCCTGGCGGCACTGAAGGATGTGGCCCAGATCTCCGAGATCATCGCGGTGGAGAGCGCCGACACCTTCAAGCGTCCGATCTACGCCGGCAACGCCATCGCCACCGTCCAGAGCGAGGACGCGCTCAAGGTCATCACCGTGCGTTCCACCGCCTTCGACGCCGTCGGCCAGGGTGGCTCCGCTGCCATCGAACCGGTCGAGGCAAGCATCGACAACAGCCTGTCGAGCTTCGTCGGTGAAGAGCTGGCCAAGAGCGATCGTCCCGAGCTGGGGGCTGCCCGTGTGGTCATCTCCGGTGGTCGCGGCATGGGCAGCGGCGAGAACTTCAAGATCCTCGACAACATCGCCGACAAGCTGGGCGCCGCCATCGGTGCGTCCCGTGCGGCGGTGGATGCCGGCTTCGTGCCCAACGACATGCAGGTCGGCCAGACCGGCAAGATCGTGGCGCCGGACCTGTACATCGCCGTGGGCATCTCCGGTGCCATCCAGCACCTGGCCGGGATGAAGGACTCCAAGGTCATCGTCGCCATCAACAAGGACGAGGAGGCGCCGATCTTCCAGGTCGCCGACTATGGCCTGGTGGCCGATCTGTTCGAGGCCATTCCGGAACTCGACAGCAAGCTCTGAGTGCAAGATGTAGAAATGGCTGTGCCGGCAAGGCCGGCAACGCTGACAAACGCCGTGGCGGCCAACGCCACGGCGTTTTTATTGGTGGGTGTCTGGCATCGATGTGCATGGCCGCCAACCCCTCGCCAGGCGTGCCGATCCGCTGTCGGACAGGGGCGTCGATGCCCTTGCCCGGGAGGTGTTGACAGCGATGAACTCGGGGTAGAGGCACCTTGCTCGCATTGATAACAATTCGTGTTTCGGGTACTGTCGTGGCATTTGACGCGGCGCCCCAAGGCGGCGCGAGAGCAGGTCGGAGGCCTTGGAATGGCGAACAAGCAGATCAACGGGCGGCCCTTCGCCGGGCCGTCACAGGCTAGCCCCAGCGATGTGGTGACGGCTGGCGCAGCGGCAAGGAACAGCCTGCTGGGCGTCTCCTGTGCGCTGTCGCTGGCGTTGGCGCTGGGGCACAGCGGCGTAGCCCAGGCTCAGAACACGGCGGACAATCTCGGCGACGAGGCCCTGGCGGCCCAGACCACCCAGGCCGAGCTGCAGGCGCGGATCGACCAGGCCGACGACGAGGTGCGTCAGCGTATCGAGGCGCTGCGCCAGGCCGAGCAGGAGGCCCAGCGGCTTCAGTCCTACAACCAGGCGCTGGCCCCCCAGCTCGAGCAGCTCAAGGCGACCCTCGAGCAGCGCAGTCAGGGCATGGCGACCATGGCCGAGACCCGCGACGCCCTGCCGGGCCTGTTGAACGACATGACCCGGCGCCTCGACGCCTGGGTCGATCAGGACGTGCCATTCCTCCATGGCGAGCGCAAGGCCCGGGTGGCGTCGCTCGAGGCCTCCCTGGCCAACCCTGAGCTTACCACCGCCGAGAAGCTCGAGCGGGTGCTGGCGGCCTGGCGCGCCGAGCTCGACTATGGGCGCGATCTCGATGCCTGGCGCGGCACCCTGGAAAAGGGCGATCAGACCCGCGAGGTCGACTTCCTGCGTCTGGGACGCGTGGGCTGGTACTACCTGACCCCGGATGGCCAGAACGGTGGCGTATGGAACGACGGAGATTGGCAGTCGCTGTCCGCTGCCGAGCGCGACCAGGTGGAGAAGGGCCTGCAGATCGTGCGTGACCAGCGTGCACCGGAACTGCTGACGCTGCCGCTGACCCAACCGATCGAGGAGCGTTCCTGATGGTGTCTTTGACGGATTTCCCGGTGTCGCTGAACCGGCACAACTCGATGGGCAAGGGCCTCGCCCGCAGGCTGGTGCTGGGTGCCGCCGTGACCGCGCTGCTGGCCGCCGCTGCGCCTGCCGCCATGGCCCAGCAGGACAGCGATAGCGACAGCGTACTGTCGAGCTTCAAGCTGGAGCGAGAGGCCGCCGAGGCGCGTGATCAGGCGAGGTTGGCCGAGCTGGTGGAGGACAGTGACGCGCTGTCCGCCGCGCTCGAGGAGGCCGAGGCCCGTCGTGACGCCGCCCGGGAAGAACGCGAGCGGCTGGAGTCCGAGATGGCCGAGGCGCGTCAGGCGCTGGACGACATCGGTGCCCAGCGTGACGCCGAGGGCGGCGACCTCAACGCGGTGTTCAGCGCGGTGGCCGGCACCAGTGGTGAACTGAGAGACGATCTCGGCCAGAGCCTGCTGACCCTGGGCGCCGACGTCGATTTGCCGCCGCGGCTGGACGACGACGCCATCCTGACCGTCGCCCAGATCGAGACCCTGGCCGACAGCCTGATGGGGCTGACCGCCGAGACCGGACGGGTAAGTCGATTCGAGGCGCCGGTGGCCGCAGGCAGCGGTGAGGTCGCCCCACGTCAGGTGACCCGTGTGGGTGACCTGATGGCCTTTGGCGGTGGCCAGTTGCTCGAGCGGGTCGGCGAAGAAGGGCGGCTCTCCGCCCTCGAGCACACCCCGGAGCGCGTCGGCGCTGTGCTCGACGCTTATCAGTCAGGCGATGGCCAGCTGCTGCCGGTGGATCCCGTTGACGGACGGGTGATCGAGGCGCTGTCGCGCCAGCCCACGCTGCTCGAGCGTTTCCATCAGGGCGGTGCGGTCGGCTATGTGGTGGTCGCCCTGGGCGCCCTGGGCCTGTTGATCGCCCTTGGCCAGTATCTGTACCTGCTGCGGGTCAGCATGACCACCCGTCGCCAGCTCGCCAACATGGATGAGCTGTCCAATGACAACCCCCTGGGCCGGGTGCTTCAGCGCTTCCACGCCTTTGGTGCAGGCCATGCTCCCGAAGCCCTGGAGGCACGTCTGGACGAGTCGATGCTGGCCGAGCAGCCACGTCTCGAGCGCGGCCAGGCACTGGTCAAGATGCTCGCCGCGGTGGCGCCGCTGCTGGGCCTGCTGGGCACGGTGACCGGCATGATCGTGACCTTCCAGTCGATCACGGTGTTCGGCACCGGCGACCCCCAGTTGATGGCCGGCGGTATCAGTCAGGCGCTGGTGACCACGGTGCTGGGCCTGATCACCGCGGTACCGCTGCTGTTCGCCCATACCGCCATGTCGTCACGCTCGCGCGCCCTGATCGGCACCATGGAAGGCCGCGCCAGCGCGGTGCTGGCCGACCGTCTGGAAGCCGATCGCAAGGCGCTGCAACCGGCCACCGACGCTAAGCAAGGAAGCAGGCGCCATGCCGATGCACCCCTGGCTTGATCCCCTCGTCCGGCTGATCGACGCCGGCGGGCCGGTGCTGGTGGTGATCGCCGTGGTGGCCATGCTGCTGTTCTCGGTTGGGCTCGAGCGCTGGTGGTTCTTTCGCTTCCACTATCGCCCGGCCCGGGCCGAACTGATGCGCCGCTGGGTCGAGCGGCCCGACCACCAGAGCTGGAGTGCCCGCACCCTGCGCGAGGTCTGGGTAACGGAGCTGATCAGGCGCCTGCGTGGCCCCTTGCCCTGGTTGAAGCTCCTGGTGGTGATCTGCCCGCTGCTCGGACTGCTCGGCACCGTGACCGGCATGATCACGGTATTCGACAGCCTGTCCATGGCCGACAGCAACCAGGCCCGCGCCATGGCCGACGGCGTTGCCCGGGCCACCTTGCCGACCCTGACCGGGATGGCGGTGTCGGTGGTGGGGCTTCTGTTCATTACACGGCTTGAACATATCATTCGGCGCGAGGATCAGCGGCTGCACGACCGCCTTGCCCGCGCCGCGGAGGATGCACATGCGTAGACGTCGACTGTCCGCCGGCGCCGAAGAGGCCAGCGAGGTCAACCTGACCCCGATGCTGGACGTGGTCTTCATCATGCTGATCTTCTTCATCGTGACCACCAGCTTCATCAAGGAGAGCGGGGTGGAGATCGAGCGCCCCGAGTCCAGCGCCGCCTCTTCCCGTCCCGACGTCCAGGTGCTGGTGGCGATCACACCGGAAGGCGCCTTGTGGGTGGACGGTGAGCCGGTGGACATCCATCGCGTCGGCACCACCGTCGCCGGCATGCTTTCCGATGATGGCTCGGTGGTGATCCAGGCCGATCGCAACGCTGCCACCGGGGTGCTGATCGAGACCATGGACCGGCTGCGCGACGCCGGTGTCGACAAGGTTGCCGTCGCCGCCGAAAGGAGCTCCGACGCATGAGGCGAGTGGTCTCTCTGGCGGCGGGTAGCCTGCTGACCCTGGTACTGTTCGCCCTGCTGGCGCTGCTGGTAGTGCCACCGGAGGCCGAGCCTGAGCTGCGCGAGGAAATTACCCTGAGCCTGGCCGAGGAGGTGGCGCCCCAGGCCGAGGCCCCGGCGGAGGCCTCCGCTGCTTCGGCATCGGCGCCGCCACCTCC
>NZ_JAMXRY010000091.1:0-7258 GCF_024124525.1 Halomonas sp. OfavH-34-E
GCGCCTGCCTCCAACGAGCCGGTGGACGTGGGCACCTCGGCCCGGGCTACGCGCAAGGTGCCGCCGGAGTACCCGCGCCGGGCCCAGCGTCGTGGGCTCGAGGGCTATGTGGTGATGCAATTTATCATCCGCGCCGACGGCAGCGTCGATCGCGGCAGCATTCAGGTACTCGAGGCCAGCCCCCGCCGGGTATTCGAGGACGCTGCGCGTCAGGCCATCGCCGGCTGGCGCTTCGAGGCGGCGTCAGGGCTTCGGCGGGCGCGTCAACGACTCGAGTTCCAGTTGAGATAGATGTCGAGATAGCCACACAAGGGGTCGATCGCCATGGCAGTACTGTTGAAGACCACCCCGCTGGGGCGCTACCTGCAAGGCACTGGTGCCGCCCTGGCGCTGGGCCTGATGGCGGGTCTGGCCGGCGCACTGGCAAGTCCTGCGGCAAGCGCCGCGCCGACCCTGTCCGGTGGCATCATCGCCGACCTCAAGAGCCTCGAGCAGCGCCTGGCCGACGACCCGGCAGGGGTCGAGGCCAAGGCCGAGAGCCAGGCCGAGCGGCTCACCGGAGGCAACGCCTCGGACCGCTGGGCCAGGGCGCTCTACCTGCAGCTTGCCGCCGGGGCGGCATCGGCCCAGAACCGGCCCGAGGAGGCGGCCGATCACCTGGCCAGCGCCCGCCGGATCGATGGGGTCGAGCAGGCCCAGCGAGATCGCTGGCTGCGCCAGGAGATTGAACAGCGCATCCAGGCGCAGCAACGTCAGCAGGCGAGAACGCTGTTGGAAGACTGGCTATCGCGCCACGAGGATGTCGAGGCACTTTGGACCCTGGCCGAGCTGGCGGCCGCCGACGAGGACTGGGAGGCCGCCGCCGACGGGGTCGAACGGGCCAAGGCGGCGGACCCGCAGCCGAGTCAGGCGCGGCTCGATTTCGCCGGAGGCGTGATGCACAAAAGCGGTCGTCTCGATCAGGCCCTGGCGGCTCTGGAGGCGCGGCTTGCCACCGATCCTGCTGATGCCGATGCCTGGCGCCGGGCCGCGGCCCTGGCCCAGCGGCTGGGTGATCTGGTCCGGGCCGCGGCGCTGTGGGAGGCCGGCTGGCGTCAGGGCGCCCTGTCCGGCAACGATGACCTTGAACGTCGCATCGAGCTCCACCTGGCCGCCGGTACCCCCGCACGCGCCGCCGAACTGCTCGAACGGGCGCTGGCGGAAGGCGTCCTCGAGGATAGCGAGCAACGTCGCCGGTTGCTGGCCGAGGCCTGGTTTCAGGCTCGCGACCATGACCAGGCGCTGAACGCCTGGCAGACCCTTGCCGAGCGTTCCGACGCTGGCTCGGACTGGCTCCGGTTGGGACAGATTGCCGCAGGCTGGGGCCGCGAACAGACCGCGCGCGAGGCATTGAACCGCGCACTCGCCAAGGGCGAGGATGAGGCGCAAACCTGGCTGGGCGCGCTGTCCGCGGGCTCGCAGACGGGGCAGGGCACGGCCGCTGAGCCTGGCTCCGGCGCCACGGATTCACCTCGACCCTCCGATGAAGGCGCTGGCTGAGGCGGCTCGCTGCCTTGTGGCAAAAAAGACCCTCAGCGTAGAATTCGCCCCATGAAGAATTCCAGAAGCCTCATATTGCTGGTCATCGTTCCCGCGGTGGCCGTGGTGCTGCTCGGGGCGGCCATCTTTGGCTCCCAGGCGATGTCCGACAGCCGTCTGGACGATGACGCGCGCGCCGCCCTGGCGGCGTCCCTTCAGACCTCGGCACCGATCGAGCTCGCCAACTTGCAGGAGGTGCGCTACGGCTATGGCGTGTGTGGCTCCTATCGGCTGGCATCGGACGAAGGCTTTGCCTCCTTCTATCTTGATACCCAGAGCGGCGAGGTTGAGCTGGACGTCAACTCCCGTCGTTTCAATACCCATTGTGGCCTGTCGGCGCTGTGCTGATGGTCTCCATCGACGGTGACCGGTGTTGGTTGGCGATTGACGACTGAGCCACCTTTGTCGACACAGGCTCGTGCCGGCACTTTCTCAAGGAGACGTTTTCATGCGCATGTTCAAGGGCACCCTGGTTGCCGGACTGCTGTCGCTGCTTGCGGCTACCCCGGTACTTGCCGCCGAGCTAGAGATCAGCGACGCCAGGCTGCGCATGCTGCCCGGCGACCGCCCCGGTGCCGGTTACTTCAAGCTCTACAATGCGGGCGACGAGCCGGCAGCGGTGGTCGGAGCAGAGACCGACGCCTACGCCTCGGTGGAGCTGCACATGAGCATGGAGAAAGACGGCATGGCCATGATGCACGGCGTCGAGCGCTTCGAAGTGGCCCCCGGCGAGACCCGCGAGTTCGCCCCCCAGGGTTATCACCTGATGTTCATGAAGCCGCAACAGTCGCTGAACGTTGGCGATGAAGTCGAGGTCCGCCTGATCCTCGAAGGGGATGAGCGCGTCGAGACGACCTTCGAGGTGGTCTCGCCGGCGGCGCTGTAACGACGGTCTTGAGACGGCTGAGACAGCTGAGACAGTTAGGTCGGCAAAGTGATGTCGAGAGAACGGTGTCGGGAGCAGGGGCTGCAAAGTAGAGCCGAGACAACGGCCCATGAAATGAAAGCTACGAGGTTGGCAATGCGACAGGGCAGGACCGGCGGCAATGGCAGGGTGCAGAGAAGGGGAGCTGGTGCGAGCCAGGCAGTCGTCAGGGCTGGTGCGGCACTGCTGCTGACGGCTGCGCTGTTTGCCCTTGCCGGCTGCGAGGACGTCAACTGGCGTGGCACCGACATCTCCGACGCCATGCCGGCGCTGGACTTCGAACTGATCGACGAGAACGGCCAGCAGGTCGATGAGGGTGACTACGCCGGCAAGACGACACTGGTCTACTTCGGCTTCACCCACTGCCCGGACGTCTGTCCCACCGCGCTGGCGCGCTTGTCAGCGGCGATTCGTGAACTCGACGAGCCGACCAGAGACGCCGTCAGGGTGCTGTTCGTCTCGGTGGATCCCGAGCGCGACAGTCCCGAGGTGCTCGACGCCTATACCGAAGCCTTTGGGCCGCGGTTTATCGGCCTGACCGGCGACAAGCCGGCCCTCGACGCGGTCACCAACCGCTACCGCGTCAGCTATCGTCTGGGTGAACCTGAGGCCGACGGCAGCTACGACGTCGACCATTCCAGCGCCATCTTCGCCTTCGATTCAGGCGGCGACGCCCGTCTGCTGATGCGTGACACCGATCCGGTGGACTCCATCGCCGCAGACATCCGAAGGCTGGTGGAGAAGGGGTAGAGGTCCCCATCTTCTTGCAAAAATGCAGCTGGAAAAGCAAAGGGCCACCTGAAGTGGCCCTTTCGCGTCTCGATGGTAACGCGCCTTCACGCCTCGCTGCGTGGCAGCTTGATGCAGTCTCTGGTGCCGCGCGTGGTGTTGTGAAGTTCTAAAGATCCAGTTCGGTCCACACCGGGGCGTGGTCCGAGGGTTTTTCCATGGCGCGCAGGTCGTAGTCGATGCCGGCGTCGGTGACGCGCTCGGACAGCGATGCCGTGGTCAGGATATGGTCGATGCGAAGGCCCCGCTTGGGTTCGCGATCGAAGCCCTTCGAGCGATAGTCGAACCAGCTGAAGCGATCGTCCACCTCGGGGTAGAGGCGGCGATAGCTGTCCTCGAGGCCCCAGGCCTTGATGCCATCCAGCCATTCGCGCTCGATCGGCTGAAAGCTGGTCTTGCCTTCGCGCAGCCAGCGCTTGCGGCTGGCCTCGCCGATGCCGATATCGATGTCGGCGGGCGAGATGTTGAAGTCGCCCATCACGGCCAGGCGTTCGCTGGGGGAGTGGTCCTCGTCGAGCAGGCGCTGGAGCTGGGCGTAGAAGGCGCGCTTGTGGGGAAACTTGGTCGGGTGCTCGATGTTCTCGCCCTGGGGGAAATAGCCGTTGTAGACCCATACAGGCTCGCCGTCGGCGGCGCGCAGACGCACGCCGATCATGCGGCGCTGGGCGTCTTCACCGTCGTCGGGAAAGCCATAGCGAACCTCCTCCGGGGCCTCGCGGGTCAGCATGGCGACGCCGTAGTGACCCTTCTGGCCATGGAAGTGCACCTGGTAGCCCATGGCTTCCACCGCCTCGCGGGGGAATTCACTGTCCTGGACCTTGGTTTCCTGCAAACCGATCAGGTCGGGCTGGTGGGAGGCGATCAGCGCCTCGAGCTGGTGCAGGCGTGCGCGGATGCCGTTGATGTTGAAGCACACCAGGCGCATTACTGCTCTCCCTTGTTGCTGTCGCTGTTACTGCTGTCCGGCCCCTTGCCTTCGGGGTGAATCTCGATCGACGGGGCGGCGCGCATGCGCTCCAGCCGGCGTGCGGCCTGGGCCTTGCGCTGCTGGCGCTTCTTGGCGGAGAAGCGCCGTGATGAGGTGACCTCATCGGGATTTTCGTGGCGCCACTGCTTGTAGTCCTTGCGCCGACCGGTACGGATGGTCACCTTGTCGGCCAGGGAACGGGTCTTCTTGCGGCGTGTCATGACGCGGGGCTCCTGTATTCAATGGGCACATTCTATCAGTGCGGGGCCGCCAGGACAGCCGCTAGACACGATTCGATGCGCATCGGGCAAGCCCAAACGGCCAGACGCTGGTACAATACCCGGCTTGAGGAAACTCGAGGGGGCCCTGTGCCGTTGCCTCGACGCTTTCCGCTTTCCTTCAACTTCTCTTCGAGACGGACACACAGCACAGCCTATGAGCGAGTCGGAACAGACCACCGCACCGGCCGAGAGCCGCAAGCCCAAGCGTCGTCGCCGCAAGCCGAGGCGCCGCCAGTCCAACTGGGATCTGCGCCAGTTTCAGGTGCCCGCCGTGGCGGGCAAGTGGCGGTTCCACGACTTCGATCTGCCGCTGCCGCTGATGCGCGCCATCCATGCGCTCGGGTTCGAGTACTGCACGCCGATTCAGGCCGAGGCCCTCACCCACACCCTGATGGGTGGAGACGTGGTGGGCAAGGCCCAGACCGGTACCGGCAAGACCGCCGCCTTCCTGATTTCCATGATGGCCTACTTCCTCGAGGAGGAGGTGCCGGATGGCCAGAAGCCGGGGACGCCGCGCGCACTGATCGTGGCGCCGACCCGCGAGCTTGCCTTGCAGATCGAGAAGGACGCCAAGGCCCTGGCGCGCTTCACCTCGCTCAAGGTGACCAGCGTCGTCGGTGGCATGGACTACCAGAAGCAGCGCGAGGGGCTTGCCGGCAACGTCGATATCCTGGTGGCCACTCCGGGCCGCCTTCTGGACTTCCAGCAGAAGCGAGACATCGACCTCGGTCAGGTCGAGGTGCTGGTGCTGGACGAGGCCGATCGCATGCTGTCGATGGGCTTCATTCCCGACGTCAAGCGCATCATCCGCTACACGCCGAAGACCGAAGAGCGGCAGACCTTCCTGTTCTCCGCGACCTTCACCGAGGACATCCTCAACCTGGCCAGCCAGTGGACCCATCAGCCGGCCCACGTCGAGATCGCGGTCACCGTGGATAACGCCGCCGATATCGATCAGCGGGTGTACATGGTGGGCGACGAAGACAAGCAGCGACTGCTGGTCAACCTGCTGCAGCAGGAGTCGTTCGACCGGGTGATGGTGTTCGGCAATCGCCGCGATCTGGTGCGCAAGCTGCTGGACCTGCTGAAGAAGGCCGACATCAATGTGGCCATGCTGTCCGGCGATGTGCCGCAGAACCAGCGCATCCGCACCCTGGAGCAGTTCCGCGAGGGCGAGATTCAGGTGCTGGTGGCCACCGACGTGGCCGGCCGTGGCATCCATATCGAGGACGTCAGCCACGTGATCAACTACACCCTGCCCGAGGATCCGGAGGACTACGTCCACCGCATCGGGCGCACCGGCCGTGCCGGCGCCAAGGGCGTGTCGATCAGCTTCGTGGGTGAAGAAGACGCCTTCTCGCTGCCCGAAATCGAGCGCTTCATCGGCGACAAGCTGCCCTGCGAGCATCCGCCGGAAGGGCTTCTGTAAGCCCGTCAGGCGTTTGACGCTTGTACGCAGTCAGGGCCGGCCCAGCGCCGGCCCTTTGCGTCTCTTCCCCCTGTCCTTTTTCTCAATTGTCGTGGACCCGCCATGCTAGACGACGCCCTCAAGAGCGAGATTCAAAGCGCCTATCGTCGGGTGCTGGAGGCGCTGGAGCTGACCCCGCGCTACGGCCAGCGGCTGATGATCGCCGAGATCTCCCGCACCCTGGCCGGTATCGAGACCGACGAGGATGGCAAGCGGGTGAGCGACGAGCACGTCTGCGTGCTGGAGGCGGGCACAGGTACCGGCAAGACCCTGGCCTACCTGCTGGCGGCGTTGCCGGTGGCCAAGGCGCGCGGCAAGCGCCTGGTGCTGGCCACCGCCACGGTGGCGCTGCAGGAGCAGGTACTGCACCAGGACCTGCCGTCGCTGAAGGCCCACAGCGGACTGTCCTTCGACTTTGCCCTGGCCAAGGGGCGCGGGCGCTACGTGTGCGTGGCCAAGCTCGACGCGGCCATGGACGGCGCCGAGGAAAACCCGACGCTGTCGCTGTTCGAGCAGAGCCTGGACGCCGCCACCGGCGATGACTTCAAGGCGCTGGTGGCCGCCATGGGAGACGCCTACGGCAACGGTCGCTGGGAAGGGGATCGCGATAGCTGGGGCGAAGCCATTGACGATAGCCATTGGCGGCGACTGACGGTGGATCACCGCCAGTGCACCAATCGCCGCTGCGGGCACTTCGGTGCCTGTGCCTTCTTTCGTGCCCGGCGCGACCTGGATCAGGCCGACGTCATCGTCGCCAACCATGACCTGGTGCTGGCGGATCTGGCGCTCGGCGGCGGCCTGGTGCTGCCCGACCCTGCCGACTGTATCTACGTCTTCGACGAGGGCCACCACCTGCCGGACAAGGCGATCTCCCACTTCACCCATCGCTTCAGCGTGGGCGGCGGGCTGCGCTGGCTGAGAAACCTCAGGGGCTCGCTGACCGAGCTGAATACGGCCCTGGGCGTGCAGCCGACCCTGGCGCGACTGCTGGGCGCGCTGCCCACCGCGATGGAAGCGCTGGAGCCACGCCTGGGCGAGGTGTTTGCGCTGGGCCACCAGCTGGCCGAGCGGCCCCATGGGCTCAACGACGACGAGGACGGTGCTCAGCACCGCTTCGAGATGGGGCGTGTGCCCGAGGCCCTCCGGGCCCAGGCCGAGGCGCTGGTGGTGCCCTTCGCCGAACTCTGTCGTCTGCTCGAGTCGATGACCGACATCCTGCGCGAGAGCCTGGACCCGGAGAAGTCCACCGG
>NZ_JAMXRY010000092.1:0-7005 GCF_024124525.1 Halomonas sp. OfavH-34-E
AAGGCCAGCGCCACCAGGCCGGTGATAAAGGCCAGCGGCAGGCCGGTGACCAGCAGCGCGAAGATGGCGCCGACCAGCAGCAGGGTTCCGTCTGCGATGCTCATCAGTCAGCGCCTCCTTCGGGTGCATCGGGGGCGGGCTTGCCCTTGATCGACTGGATTAGGTGAATCAGCGCCTGGACGCACATGATCGCCACCGCGGCGAGGATCATGCCCTTGACCAGGGCCGGGAACGGCGGGTTCCAGGAGGTACCGGAGCGCTCCAGCTGCCACTCGCCGAGGGGGTTGTGGGAGGCGCCGTAGAACATCACCCAGGCGGCGTAGGTCATGCCCAGGCAGAAGCCGAAGGTGACCAGGTCATTGAAGCGGTCGAGCCACAGACGGAACCTCGGGCCCACTGCGTCGTAGAGCACCTTGACCCGGATATGGCGGTTGGAGGCCAGCGCGGCCGGGCCGCCGAGACAGAAGCTGACCGCCACCAGCATGACCACGCTCTCGTGGACCCAGGAGGTGGGCGCGCCGAAGCCGTAGCGCATGATCACCTCATAGACGCTGATGGCCATGGCGATGAATACCAGCCAGGCGGCGAACTGGGCCACCCGGACCACGCCACGGTCGAACCGACTGCGCACCACATCGGGGGCACGCTCGGGCGTCCTGTCCGCCGAAGGGTCGGGGTTCGGGCCGCGAGAAGGCTCGGGTGAAGGATCATGCGAAGGCTCGTGCGAAGGCTCTTGTGACGGATCAGGCGGCCGCCCGGCGCCGTCATGTGGCGATCCGGCGGGGGTGTTGTGGGAGGAGGGAGGCGTCATGGTTGCTCCAGGCCGCTGGCGGCGTTGGTCAACAGGTTGAAGGTCACGACCACGGGTGCGGTCAGCAAGTCGTCACGGAGCTGCCCCCCGGTGTCAGCAGGCTGGACCGGGGGGCAGGGCCCCCATCGGGGGCAGGACGGCTGGCGAGGCTTACAGTTGGCCGCGGGCGGTCAGGAAGCCGGTGGCGGCGTCGTAGACCTTCTGGGTCATCTCGTTCTTGCCGGCCCACTCCTGCCATTCCTGTTCAGCCGCCTGACGGAAGGCCTTGCGTTCTTCGTCGGGCAGGTCGAACGGGTGAACCTCCGGGTCCTCCTGGAGACGGGCAAGCGCTTCGATGTCCTGGGCCTTGAGTCGGGCGATCAGGTCGTAGGCCATGGCGTCGAAGGCGGTCTCGAGGGTGGTCTGAAGGTCTTCGGGCAGGCCGTCCCAGATATCCTTGTTCACCGATACCGCGATCATCGGCATAGAGTGGAAGCCCGGGTACAGCGGGTAGGGCGCAAAGGCGTGGAGGCCCTGGGCGTCGTTGTTCGACAGCACCGTGGAGTCGGCGGCGTCGATCACGCCCTTCTCAAGGCCGGTGTAGACCTCGGAGCCGGGCAGGTTGACCGGCGTGGCGCCGATGCGCTCGAAGATGTTGTAGACCATGCCCTGGGGCGCACGAATCTTGAGTCCCTCGAAGTCTTCCAGCGACTCGATGGCCACCGTGGACGGGATCGACTCCAGCGGGAAGGTCGCCGCCGCCACCAGATGGGCGCCGTAGGGCTCCACCAGCTCGTTGTAGAGATCCTCGCCGCCGGCGTTGTTCATGAACTCGAGGAAGTCGTAGGGGTCGTTCCAGGCGCCCACCAGATTGCCGAGCATGCCGAAGGCCGGGTTCTGGCCGGAGAAGTAGCTGGGGTCGGTCATATGGCCCTGCAGGATGCCGGAACTCACCGCCTGCAGGGTTTCGGTGGGACCTACCACCGAGTTGATCGGCAACACCTCGATGGCCACACGGCCATCGGTCATGGTCTCGATGCGCTCGGCCCACTCCTGCTTGATCTTGAAGCTCGGCTCGCCGGCGGTCTCGGAGGCCTGGAAGGTCCACTCGTATTCAGCGGCCTGGGCACTGGCGGCAGCAGTGATGGCGATGGATGCCGCACCGATGGAGGCGGCAAGACGGGAAAGCCTGGGGATAGCTCGCATGGTCGATCTCCCTGATGAGAGCGTGATCGTTATTGGTGTGGCGGCAAGTCTTGACCGAGTTGCGAGTATGTTCAACATATACTTTCGTATGTGTGTACTTTGTGGCGCCCGCGACGTAGGCTTGCCCAGGACCCGACGAGCGGGTCGGTATTCGCCATGACGTCAAAGGCCAGCGATTGGCCCGAGACAGCAGGCAGACCGGTTGCCGCTCGCCCCGTGACAGAGTTGAAGGAGCCAGGCAATGGCCGATAGTGATCAGGATTCCCCAAGCGTGGGTGTCGAGGCAGCAAGCGACGAAGCGGCGACCGAAGTGCCCCAGAAGGCACGCTTTCGTAGCGCCGAGTGGTTCGGCAGTGCGGACAAGAACGGCTTCATGTACCGCAGCTGGATGAAGAATCAGGGGATTCCTGACCACGAATTCGATGGCCGCCCGATCATCGGTATCTGCAACACCTTCTCCGAGCTCACACCGTGCAACGCCCACTTCCGCAAGCTGGCCGAGCACGTCAAGAAGGGGGTGCTGGAGGCGGGCGGCTACCCGGTGGAGTTCCCGGTGTTCTCCAACGGCGAATCCAATCTGCGTCCCACCGCCATGTTCACCCGCAACCTGGCGAGCATGGACGTGGAGGAGGCCATTCGCGGCAATCCGCTGGACGGCGTGGTGTTGCTGACCGGCTGCGACAAGACCACTCCGGCGCTGTTGATGGGGGCGGCCAGCTGCGACATCCCGGCCATCGTGGTCACCGGCGGGCCGATGCTCAACGGCAAGCACAAGGGCCGGGATATCGGCTCCGGCACCGTGGTCTGGCAGCTGTCCGAGGAGGTCAAGGCAGGCAAGATATCGATCCACGACTTCATGGCCGCAGAGGCCGGCATGTCACGCTCCGCCGGCACCTGCAACACCATGGGCACGGCCTCCACCATGGCCTGCATGGCGGAATCGCTGGGGGTGTCGCTGCCCCACAATGCGGCGATTCCTGCGGTGGACTCGCGCCGCTATGTGCTGGCGCACCTGTCGGGCAATCGCATCGTCGACATGGTCAAGGAGGACCTGCGGTTGTCTCGGGTGCTGACCCGGGAGGCCTTCGAGAACGCCATTCGCACCAACGCCGCCATCGGTGGCTCGACCAATGCGGTGATCCACCTCAAGGCGATCGCCGGACGCATGGGCGTCGAACTCGAGCTCGATGACTGGAACCGGGTAGGGCGTGGCACCCCGACCATCGTCGACCTGCAGCCGTCGGGGCGCTTTCTGATGGAGGAGTTCTACTACGCCGGCGGGCTTCCGGCGGTGCTGCGGCGCCTCGGTGAGGCAGACCGCCTGCCCCACAAGGAGGCGCTGACGGTCAACGGCCAGACCCTGTGGGACAACGTCAAGGATGCGCCGCTCTACAACGATCAGGTGATTCGTGAGCTGGACAACCCGCTGGTGGACGACGGTGGCATGTGCGTGCTGCGCGGCAACCTGGCGCCCAAGGGAGCGGTGCTCAAGCCCTCGGCGGCGAGCCCCGAGCTGATGCGTCACCGTGGTCGCGCGGTGGTGTTCGAGAACTTCGACGACTACAAGGCGCGGATCAATGACCCGGATCTGGAGGTCGATGCCGACAGCGTGCTGGTGATGAAGCACTGCGGTCCCAAGGGCTACCACGGCATGGCCGAGGTGGGCAACATGGGCCTGCCGGCGAAGCTCCTGGCCCAGGGCGTGACCGACATGGTGCGGATCTCGGACGCTCGCATGAGCGGTACCGCCTATGGCACCGTGGTCCTGCATGTGGCGCCGGAGGCGGCGGCCGGCGGTCCCCTGGCGGCGGTAGAGAACGGCGACTGGATCGAGCTGGATGCCTACGACGGGCGTCTGCATCTGGACGTCGACGAGGCCGAGCTCGAGCGGCGCCTGTCCGCCAGCGATCCCACCGAGGCGTCGCGCCGTATCGCCTCCAGCGGCGGCTACCGTCAGCTCTACATCGAGCACGTGCTGCAGGCCGATGAAGGCTGCGACTTCGACTTTCTGGTGGGCTGTCGTGGCGCGGACGTTCCGCGACACTCCCACTGAGCGCTCCCGACCTTCGCACCCAATGGCAGACCGTTGCCGCTCGCATGCCGGCGGCAACCGCAGGAGAACACCATGACCCAGCGCCCCCGCCTTACCCCCGACCAGCTGCGTTCCCGCTGGTGGTTCGACAACCCCGACCACCCGGGTACCACTGCGCTGTGCATCGAGCGCTACCTCAACTACGGGGTGACCCTCGATGAGCTGACCTCGGGCAAGCCGATCATCGGCATCGCCCAGTCCGGTTCCGACCTGACCCCCTGCAATCGTCACCACATCGAGCTGGTCAAGCGGGTCAAGGACGGTATTCGCGCCGCCGGCGGGGTGCCCTTCGAGTTTCCCCTGCATCCGATCCACGAGAACGTGCGCCGGCCCACCGCAGCACTGGACCGCAACCTGGCCTACCTGGGCCTGGTGGAAGTGCTGCACGGCTACCCGCTGGACGGCGTGGTGCTGACCACCGGCTGTGACAAGACCACCCCGGCCTGTTTGATGGCGGCGGCGACGGTCAACATTCCGGCCATCGTGCTGTCCGGCGGCCCCATGCTCAACGGCTGGCGGGGCAACGAGCGGGTCGGCTCCGGCACCATCATCTGGGAGCTGAGAAAGCGCCTGGCCGCCGGCGACATCGACTACGCCGAGTTTCTTGCCCGGGCCAGCGACTCGGCGCCTTCGGTGGGTCACTGCAACACCATGGGCACCGCCTCCACCATGAATTCCATGGCCGAGGCGCTGGGCATGAGCCTGCCGGGGTCGGCGATGATTCCCGGGCCCTACAAGGAACGCGCGATGGTCGCCTACGACACCGGCCAGCGCGCGGTCGAGATGGTATGGCAGGACCTGCGCCCGCTCGACATCCTGACGCGCGAGGCGTTCGAGAACGCGGTGGTGGTGTGTTCGGCGCTGGGGGGATCGTCCAATGCGCCGATCCACGTCAACGCCATCGCCCGCCATGCAGGCGTTGCGCTCGACAACGACGACTGGCAGCGGCTGGGCCACCGGATTCCGCTGCTGGCCAACGTGATGCCGGCCGGTGCCTACCTGGGTGAGGAGTTCCATCGTGCCGGCGGGGTGCCGGCGGTACAGCACGAGCTGCTCGAGCGCGGTCTGCTGCACGGCGACGTCACCGGCGTCGACGGCCGCCGCCTGGCCGACAGCATCGCGGGCCGCGAGACGCAGGACGAGGAGGTCATCCGACGCTTCGACAATCCGCTGGTCGAACACGCCGGCTTCCTGAACCTCAAGGGCAACCTGTTCGACTCGGCGCTGATGAAGACCAGCGTGATCTCGCCGGACTTTCGTCGGCGGTTTCTCGAGAACCCGGACGACCCGGATGCCTTCGAGGGCCGGGTGGTGGTGTTCGACGGCTCCGAGGACTACCACGCCCGCATCGACGATCCCGAACTCGGCATCGACGCCAGCACCATCCTGATCATGCGTGGGGCGGGACCGGTGGGCCATCCTGGCGGCGCCGAGGTGGTCAACATGCAGCCGCCGGAGGCGCTGATTCGCCAGGGGATCGAGTCGCTGCCGTGTCTGGGCGACGGGCGTCAGTCGGGGACCTCGGGATCGCCCTCGATCCTCAACGCCTCGCCGGAAGCCGCCACCGGCGGGCCGCTGGCGCTGGTCCAGACCGGCGATCGACTACGCGTGGATCTGGGCCGCTGCGAGGTCCGCCTGCTGGTGGACGATGACGAAATCACCCAGCGTCGACAGCGTCTCGACGCCCAGGGCGGCTATCCCTATCCGGCCCACCAGACGCCGTGGCAGGAGATCCAGCGCACCCTGATCGAACCACTGGATCGCGGCATGACCCTGCGCGGCGCCGACGCCTACCGCGACGTGGCGCGCCAGAGTCCGCCCAGGGACAATCACTGAACGACGCACGTCAACCCGTGCACCGCCAGCCAGCCCGCCCCCGTCGTTGACGGGGGCGGGCTGTTTCGTCGGTGGGTGCCCGGGCAAGTTGACGGGCAGGGAGTCGGATCAGGTTCGTTCGTCATGCCGGCGCAAGGCTCGCCTGACCCAGCGCTCCAGGGTCGAGATCAAGCCCAGCGGCGGAGAGCATGGCAGCACGATCTCGGGTAGCCGAGTCGAACGTCTGTGTCTGCGATCATGCTGGTGCAGGGGAGGATCAAAAGGGCGCATGGTCTACCTCCAGAGTGTGGTTCAACCACCGTCTGCACGGGGTGGCCAGTTCGCATCGTTGGCGCGCGGGCAGGCGGTGAGACGTCGTCGCTGTTCGCGCTCGCAGGAAGCGCATGGCGCACCTCCTTGCGTCCTGTACCGATCGGTATCGGGATATCTGCCAGCATGGTCGCCCTCTGTGGTTCATTCCAGCGAAAGTCTCTACACTTTATTTTCAGATAAATTGAAAATGGTAGTGACATGCACAGCGACCATTTGAGCGCACGTCCGTTGCCGCTGCTGGATCTCGACATCGTCCGTAACTTCGTTGCCATCGTCGAACATGGCAGCTTTTCCCGTGCGGCAAGACAGGTGCATCGCACACCCTCTGCCCTGAGCATGCAGGTCAAGACCCTCGAGGCGACGCTCGAACAGCGGCTGCTGCTGCGCCATGCGCGGCGAGTGGTGCCGACGCCCGAGGGCGAAAAGCTTTTGGGCTATGCCCGGCGTCTGTTGCAGCTCAACCACGAGACGGTCTCCCAGTTTCTGCAGGCGCCGCTGCAGGGCGGCGTTCGCCTGGGCACCTCTGACGATGTCGGGACCCGGGTACTGCCGTGGGTGCTTTCGCGGTTTGCGCGGTGTTTTCCCGAGGTCCAGGTGGAAGTGACCGTGGCGCCGAGTGAGGATCTGGTGGCGCGGCTGGGCGCCGGTGAGGTCGACGTGGCGCTGATCACCGCCGGCACGCAAGGCCTGGCTGGCGCCCGGGGTGAGGTGGTCCACCGGGAAGCGCTGGCATGGGTCGGACGCGGAGGAGGGGCGGCGCACCAGCGGC
>NZ_JAMXRY010000093.1:0-6922 GCF_024124525.1 Halomonas sp. OfavH-34-E
GCGGCCAGCTCGCTCAGCGACTCGACGGCGTCGGCCTCGACCTCGCCCAGCAGATCCCGCGCCGCCGCCAGCCGCTGGGCAGGGTCGTCGACACGCAGGTCGATCAGCGCCAGGGTGCTGTCCAGATAGCCCCTGAGACTGTTGTTGATGGAGACGCGGTCGAGCTCGCGGCGCGATATTTCGCCGGCCGGCTCCAGCGTCAGGGCGTCGGCCACGGGCCAGTTGCGACCGCGATTTTCCAGTACCACGACGATAGCGCCGCTGTCCTTGACGCGGGCGAGCTTGCCCTCGGCAAAGCTCTCGAGCCAGCGCCGGGCGCGCTCGTCACCGCTCTCGGCGATGGCGTCGATGGCCGCTTCCTTGTCGCGGAAGCTGGACTCGGCCAGCGCCGACAACAGCGCTGGCCCCTGGTCGGAAGAAGCGGCCTCGGAAGCGCCGGCGTCCTGAGCCCAAGCCTGGCCCAGCCCCAGGGCGACGAGGCAAAGCAGCACCAGCGCGCTCAGCCAGTGACGACCTGCAATTAAATTCATGGTGAGGTCCCTTGAGACACCCGGGTGCCGACGGCACCACGGGCAGGGTTGGCGTGATCCGGGCCGGTGCGCCGTGCACACCGGCCCCTTGTCGTTATGTTCTATTCGCTGGAGGCGACGTCTGAGCCACCACCGCAGCTACCCTGCACCACGTTGTAGTTGCCGCACTCAAGCGGAGCACGCCAGTCGCTGATCAGATCGCGGGAGCCTTCCAGATAGTCGGACCAGGCGTCGCCGGCCACGGTGGACGGGGTCTGCCACACCACCGAGAACTGGCCGTTGTCCTGGATCTCGCCGATCAGCACCGGCTTGGTGATGTGGTGGTTGGGCATCATGGTGGCGTAGCCACCGGTGAGATTGGGCACCGACACACCGATGATCGCTTCCTTGACCGCATCTACATCGGTGGTCTCGGCCTTGCGCACCGCCTCGGCCCACATGTTGAAGCCGATATAGTGGGCTTCCATGGGGTCGTTGGTGACGGCGTTGTCGTCGCCGGTGTAGTCGTACCAGGCGTCGATGAAGTCGTAGTTGACGTCTTCATCCACGCTCATGAAGTAGTTCCAGGCCGCCAGGTGGCCGACCAGCGGCGCGGTGTCGAGACCGGACAGCTCCTGCTCGCCCACCGAGAAGGCCACCACCGGGATGTCCGAGGCCTCGACGCCCTGGTTGGCCAGCTCCCGGTAGAAGGGCACGTTGGCGTCACCATTGATGGTGGAGACCACCGCCGTCTTCTTGCCGGCACCACCGAACTGCTTGATCTCGGAGACGATGTTCTGCCAGTCGGAATGACCGAAGGGGGTGTAGTTGACCATGATGTCCTCGTCGGCCACGCCCTGGGACTTCAGGTAGGCTTCGAGGATCTTGTTGGTCGTGCGCGGATAGACATAGTCGGTACCGGCCAGCACCCAGCGCTCAACACCGACCTCGTTCATGAGGTAGTCCACCGCCGGAATCGCCTGCTGGTTGGGCGCAGCGCCGGTGTAGAAGACGTTCTCGGAGGACTCCTCGCCTTCATACTGCACCGGATAGAACAGCAGGCCATTGAGCTCCTCGACCACCGGCAGTACCGACTTGCGCGATACCGAGGTCCAGTTGCCGAAGATCACGTCGACCTCTTCCTGCGCCAGCAGCTCGCGGGCCTTCTCGGCAAACAGCGGCCAGTTGGAAGCCGGGTCCACCACCACCGGCTCGAGCTCGCGGCCGAGCAGGCCACCCGCTTCGTTCTGCTGCTCGATCAGCATCAGCATGGTGTCTTTCAGGGTCGATTCGCTGATCGCCATGGTGCCGGACAGGGAGTGCAGGATACCGACCTTGATCGGGTCCTCCTGGGCCAGCGCCGGTGCGGCGATGGCCAGCGACAGCGTGGACACGGCCAGGCTGGCCAGCGCCTTGCGGGAAAGCGTCTCTGTCGAAAGCGCTTTGGAACGGTGGGCACAAACCTGCGTAGAAGACATCGAAGCGGTGGGCATGGGAAACCTCCAGGGGTTGCCTTGTCGTTGTGATGGACCATCGTCGAGAGGGAGCCAGGCGGTTCAGGTAAAACCGCTGTATCGCTCAGGCCTGACGTCTTGCGACGTCGACCTCCATCACCACTTCAAGCAAGTCCCATGCCAGCCATATAAAACATTTATCAATTCCGACATTACGTCGGCCTAGACGGGGGCTTACCCACCCCGCCTTGCGCCACAAGAGAGCATCTCGCGCCACCGGGGCGCACCGTTGCACCACATGTGGTGCACTTCGCTCCCCCGCCCCCTGCTTCTGCACCATCACAGCGCCAACCAGCGGTGCACCCCGCCACGGCCGGCACCAGAAAGGGGCGCCCTATATCGAGACGCTTCACTTGCAGGGCTCAGCATGACGGCAGCGGCGAGTACAAGTGTTCCGAGCGCAGCCACCTTTCAGCGACACACGGGGGTGTCTGCTCGGAAGGCAAATGGGAGTCGATATGAAAACATCACCGAGACAAGGCACGTAGCCATGCGTCCACATTCATCCGTTCGTGGAAGACTTCGACAAGTTCGAGTGTCTCGTCCGTCTCGCGCAAGATCAGATAGTGTCGACCTTCACGGAAGTAGCGAAGGTGAGATTCATGGCCAACAGTGCTCGATAGTGTCGAGCATGGCCTGGGATGGGGCGGATGTCCCGCCGCCAGGGATTCAAGGCGGTGAACAAGTTGTGCCGTATACCGCTCGGCTCTCGCCTCGCCGAATTCCGATAGGGTCCAACGAAGAATATCTTTCAGGCTTGCAAGTGCCGCCGGCGCATAAATCAATCACGTCAAGAAGCATCGCCAGTTCGAGCAGCCTCGAGAACACTACCCAGAACTTTTCGTGGATCACCGGTTACACCTTCTCCACGATCAAGCTGCTCAAGCGCGACACCTATTCGAGAGCCGATGAGCGCAATCTCACGAAGTTCCTTGAGTGCACGCAACCCCGCTCGTAGCACTTCGCTGGCATTGGCGTAATCCCCAGAGGCCACCAGTTCGTCGATAAAACCATCTAGTTCAGGCGTGAGCGCCACGTTTCGAGCATGATTGGCCGGCATACGCCCTCCTATTGACCAGAATACATCTGGTGCAAGATTGGCCAGGGGTGGCCAGATTAGCCACCCCAGCAACCCGACCAGGACCGTCTGCGCGACCGACGTCTCTCGCAACACTTGGCGCGCACTACCTTGAAGACATCGAACCTGAACCGGACTGGGTGTCCCGCCATGAGCCCCCTTGGGACCCGACACGGGGCCAAGCACCAGACCGTTTCAACGACAAGGCTTAGGGCTTGTCTGAAAAGTGCCTGCGCTCGGTAATACGGCGTTAAAAATCGGATCAAAATGCTCATTTACACCCCGTAAACTGCGCTTTCTCACCGATTTTTGCCTTGTCTAACCTTCGCTCGTCGACTTTTCGGACAGCGCCTAGCCCTCGAGCTGTCGCAGCACCTGTTCGGAAAAGGCGCTGCAGCCGGTATCGCCGCCGAATTCCCGGGGCCGATACCGGCCATCGGACAGTACGCCGTCCACCGCTTGACGCAACCGACCGGCGGCGTCAGACAAACGATCGTCGGCGTGCTCCACCGCCAGCCATTCGAGCATCATGGCCCCGGACAACAGGGTGGCGATGGGGTTGGCGGCGTCCTGCCCGGCGATATCCGGGGCGCTGCCGTGGGCCCCCTGGAACAGACCGTGGCGATCGCCCAGTTCGGCAGACGGCGACACCCCCATCCCGCCGACGGTGGCCGCCCCCAGGTCCGAGATGATGTCACCGAACAGATTCTCGGCGACGATCACGTCATAGAAGTCCGGGCGCTTGACCAAGTGCACCGTCATGGCGTCAACGTAGGCATAGTCGAGTTCGACGTCGTTGAACTCGGCGCCTACCTCGTCGCATACCCGACGGAAGAAGGCGTAGCTTCTGAGGATGTTGGCCTTGTCGCAGACGGTGAGCCGCCGCTTGCCGTCCTTCGGTGCGCCCTGACGTCGCCGTGACAGCTCCAGGGCGAAGCGCGCGACTCGCTCGGTGCCCTTGCGGGTGATCACCAGGCTGTCGCTGGCCATCTCGTCTCGCAGCACCACCCCGGCGCCGCGGCTGGCGTAGAGGCCTTCGGTGTTCTCGCGCACGATGACATAGTCGATGGTACCGGGCTGATGGTGTCTCAGCGGCGACTCGACCCCGGGCAGCAGGCGGATCGGACGCACGTTAGCGTAAAGGTCCAGTCCGAAGCGCAGCTTGAGGTGCAGGTCGTTGCCCACCTCGGTACCGTCGTCGTAGGTCACCCCCGGCAGCCCGGCGGCTCCATGCAGGATGGCGTGACTGGCCCGACAGGCGTCCAGCGTCGACTGGGGCAGCACCTCGCCGGTCTTGTCATAGTGCCCCGCTCCACCGTCGAGCCAGTCGAAACGCAGCACGTCGCTACCCAGCAGCGCTTGCAGTACCTGCACCGTGGCGCCCGCCACCTCCGGGCCAATACCGTCACCAGCGATAGTGGCAATTCGATAACTCACAGAGATTCCCTCGTCTTGTTGTTGTCCATTGATGGTGGCCTCGCAGTATCGTGGTGCAGCGATGTTCTATCCATGGGACCTTATGGTCGATGGCGATGGCGATGGCTACGTCAGAGATCACGCCGCATGATCAGATCCCTGTCCACCACATCGCCCATCTGAAAACTGTGGGTGCCTACCTCGACAAAGCCCCGGGAGCGATAGAAGGCGATGGCGGGATGATTGTTTTCCCACACGCCCAGCCAGACGAAGGCCCTGGCCTGTTCTCGCGCCTCGGTGATGGCCTTGTCGTACAGCATCTTGCCAAGCCCTCGGCCCTGGGCCTCGGCCAGCAGATAGATGCGCTCGATCTCGAGACCATTGTGCTCGCTCAGATCGGTCTGGGCCTCACCCCAGTTGAGCTTGAGATAGCCGACCGCTACGGGCCCCTTGGCAACGCCCTCGCGCTCCTTTCCCGCTTCACCCGTCTCGCGGTGGCGGCCTCTTCCAGCAGCCAGAATCGCGACTGCGGGCAGGCCAGCTCGCGCTGAACCCGCCCAAGGTCAAAGGCATCATTCAGATAGCGCTCCATGGTCGCCTTGGAGTAAAAGTCGACAAAGGTCTGGTAAAAGGTGCGGCGCCCCAGGGCGGCCAGCGTTTCGGGGTCCTCCAGCGTTGCCTGTCTCAGGCAGTCATTCATCTCGCGTCCTTGCTCCATCGTTGTTCATACCCGCACGCAGGATCGTCGTCATGGGTCGCCACTGAGCACGGCGGCGGCGTGGTCAGCAAACCCATCCCCTCGAAGGCCTTCGCGGATACCCTCTCGTTCTTCTTGGGCTTGTGCTGCCGGGCTTGTACTAGTCAGCCAAGTGCTTGCCCACCAGTCGCCCGATCTCGAATGCCAGTCCAAGGGGTCAATCGCCTTCGTACCTTGGCGCTGGATCATCTCCACACAGCACGGCAGCGTCACGAGCCGAACGCCCATCCTCTCGAAGGCCTTCGCGGATACCCTCGCGTTCTTCCAACGGCTTGTGCTGGCTGGCCTTGTGTTTGCCCACCAGGCGCGTCACCTCGAGCTCTACCCCCACAATGCCACGACGCATCCCCTCCAGGTAGTCTTCGGGGGCGTCGTCCACCGCCCAGGGCGCTTCCCGGCCCGCCTCGAAGCGATCGACCAGCGACGTCAGGTGCGAGGTGAGCCAATCGCTTTCACGCGGGAAGACGAGCCGACCATGGGCATGCACCACCTGGTAGTTCCAGGTCGGCACCACGCGACCATGGCGGCGCTTGTCGGGATACCAGCCAGGCGAAATATAGGCGTCGGGGCCATGAAAGATCGCCACCGCCTCGATCGCTGCCGCGTCTGCTCGCTCACCCTCACCCAGCCGCCAGAGGGCGTTGGCGCGGGCGATATGTCCACGCAGCACCAGCGCGCCCTGTGACGTCTGCTCGACCATCAGCGGCAGGTGGTCGATACACACCCCCTGGTCACCGTCGGTGACCAGGGTCGCAAAGGGATAGGCTCGGACCACCGCCATCCTGGCGTCTTCGTCGGTCATGGCGAAGTGTCTTGGCTGATACAAGGGTCACGCGCTCCTTCAGAGTGGTTGGCATCCATCAATGTTGACTGCGAGAAGTAGAAGTTTATGTGCCCGCAGGGTCATCCAGGTTCAGGGTATAGGCGTAGAAGGCGTCGTTGCGTTGCCAGTTAAGTGACTCATACAGCGCCTGGGCGGTGTGGTTGTGGGTCTGGGTATTGAGCGTCAACTGGCCCACGCCCTGCTCCCTCGCCAGGTTCGCGGCGGCCTCCATCAGCTCACGGCCGATCCCCTTGCCACGCGCCTCGGGCGCCACGAATAGGTCGGCCAGGGTCCAGCGCGGTCCCACCCGTACCGTGGATAGCGTCGGATAGAGCTGAACGAAGCCTTCGAGCACACCCTCGTTGTCGCTGACCAGCAGGCGCGAGTCGGCGAGCGCGAGGCGCGTCTGGAGAAAGTCGCGGGCAGCCTGGATGTCGCTTTCCTGTGAATAGAACACCCTGTAGCCATCGAGCAGCTCACTCAGGGGTTGTAGATCGGCGATACAGGCAGGACGAACATGGTTCATGAGTCACCTTTCACATTGGCGGTCGTGTGCGCCGGCTGGCCAGAGGCGCACCGGCTCGTCGGGATGACAGGCACCCAGTCTTGCGCAATAGTGGTCCCACCATAAGAACCAATACTGTCCAGAAAAGGGGAACCAGTGCCCAGCCTTCACCGTCACGCCGAATGGATCACCGAAGCGCTGGCCATGCGCCTGGCGCCACCCGCCGCCGCCCCGTCGGGTTCGCTGCCCCAGCGCCTGTACGCGGCCCTGCGCGAGTGGATACAGCAAGGTAGCTTGCCCGCCGCCAGCGCCCTGCCCTC
>NZ_JAMXRY010000094.1:0-6891 GCF_024124525.1 Halomonas sp. OfavH-34-E
GAACCTCCCGCTGGGCGGCGGGTCGAGCACCAGGCGCCTGCCACCAACGCCTTGAGCGTGGGCGAGGCCTCGCCTCCGGGGGAGGCTCGTGTGCCGCCTGCCGGGCGCTTTGGCCATCTGTTTCGCAGTGCCTCGGACAAGGCGTCGTCCGAGGCCGCTATCGGCAAGGAAACGCCGCTGAAACCTCTGCTCAAACGAATCTCTCAATGAATCTGGTTTCCCTGTCGTCGCCCAAGGGCGGCGTCGGCAAGACAACGCTGACCGCCAATCTGGCTCACGCCCTCAAGCGCCTCGGGCACCGGGTGGTGGTCATCGACTTCGACGTGCAGAACGCTCTGCGACTGCACTTCGGGCTGGGATTCGGCGAGGGGCGAGGTTTTGTCGCCCAGGCCGTGGAGATCGATGACTGGCGACGCCTGCTGGTGCCCAGTGCCAGCGGTATCGAGCTGTTGCCCTATGGTGAGGTCAGCGACGCCCAGCGCCTGGCGTTCGAGTCCTGGCTCAGCGCGCACCCCGAAGCGGTGGCCCAGCGTCTGGGGCCTCTGCTGAACGAGCCACGCTGTGTGGTGCTGGCGGATCTACCGCCTGGGCCGTCGCCGAGCCTAACCGCCATGGGCGCTGCTGATGCCATCCAGGTGGCGGTGCTGCTGGCCGACAGTGCCTCGCTGTCGGTGTTGCCGCGCATCGAAGGCGGCGACTTCATGGGGCCTGGTGTCAGGCCCTACTACATCATCAATCAGGTGGATCGACGCCGCAGGCTTTCCAGCGACGTGGCCGACTTCCTGCAGGATCGCCTGGGCAGTCCGTTGCTCGGAAACGTGCATCGTGACGAGGCGATTCCCGAGGCGCTGGCCTGTGAGCAGTCGATCTTCGACTACGCGCCAGCCTCGGCGGCGGCCCACGATATCGACACCCTGGCCCGCAGCGTCAGTCGTCTGCTCCCCTCACTCCAGTCCCATGGGGTGGTCGCCCCGGCGCTATAGGATGCCCATGAACGTCTCTTCCTCTGCGTCACTGGGCGCGCGTCTGCTGGCGCTGATCCTGGGGGCGCCCCTGGCTGCTCTGCTTGTCACCACGCCGTTGACCCTGGAGCGCCAGCTGGTGTTCGCCGGTGTTGGCATGCTGGCGTTGCTGGTGCTGGCTCGCCTTCGTGGTGGCTGGGTACGCCAGGCGATGATGCTGCTGTCGGTGCTGGTCTCTACCCGCTACCTGTATTGGCGTCTGAGCGAAACGCTGGTGTTCGATACCCAGGTCGAGGCGGTATTCGGCTACGGTCTGCTGGCCGCCGAGTGTTACGCCTGGGTGATCCTGGTGCTGGGGTACTTCCAGATCGCCTGGCCGCTGGAGCGCACGATCCGGCCGATGCCGCCGGATGCGACGCGCTGGCCGACGGTGGACATCTATATCCCCACCTATAACGAGAGTCTCGAGGTGGTGCGGGACACGGTGCTGGCCGCCCAGAACATCGATTACCCGGCGGATCGCATGCGTATCTATGTGCTGGACGATGGCAAGCGACCCGAGTTCGGCGCCTTCGCCGCGGCGGTGGGGGTCGGCTACATCACCCGGGAAGACAACAGCCACGCCAAGGCGGGCAACCTCAATCACGCCATGGGGCTGACAGACGGCGAGCTGATCTGCGTATTCGACTGCGACCATGTGGCGACCCGGGCCTTTCTGCAGGCCACGGTGGGGGAGTTTGTCGCCGACGAGCGGTTGGCACTGCTGCAGACGCCTCACCACTTCTATTCCCCGGATCCGTTCGAGCGCAACCTCGTCGCCGGGGCGGACATCCCCAACGAAGGGGAGCTGTTCTATGGGCCGGTGCAGAAGGGCAACGACTACTGGAATGCGGCCTTCTTCTGCGGTTCCTGTGCACTGATGCGGCGTAGCGCGCTGGAAGAGATCGGCGGCTTCGCGGTGGAAACCGTGACCGAGGATGCCCATACCGCCCTCAAGCTGCAGCGGCGTGGCTGGAACACGGCCTTCCTGGGGGTGCGCCTGGCCGCTGGCCTGGCCACCGAGCGACTGTCTCTGCACATCGGCCAGCGGGCCCGCTGGGCCAGGGGCATGACCCAGATCTTCCGGCTGGACAATCCGTTGTGGGGACGTGGCCTGCGCCTGCCGCAGCGGCTTTGCTACCTCAACGCCATGCTGCATTTCCAGTTCGCCATGCCTCGCCTGGTGTTCCTGACCGCACCCCTGGCCTACCTGTTGTTTGATCTGCACGTCATTGCCTCGTCGCCGCAGATGATTGCCGTCTACGCTTTGCCGCATCTGTTTCACGCGATCTACACCAACTCGCGGCTGGTGGGGCGCTTCCGCTACTCCTTCTGGGGCGAGATCTACGAAAGCGTGCTGGCCTTTCACTTGCTCAAGCCGACCCTGGTGACTCTGCTCAGCCCGCGTCGGGGCAAGTTCAATGTCACCGAGAAGGGTGGACTGCTGGAGGAGGGCTACTTCGACGGTGAGGCGGTGCGTCCCCATCTGTTCGTGCTTGGCCTGTTGGTGGCGGCGGTGGTGTGGGGGCTGGTGCGGGTCTTCTGGAATGATCTGTTCGATGTCCAGACCAGCGTCATGCTGTTCAACGTGATGTGGGCCTCCGTCAGCATTCTGGTGCTGCTGGCGGCCATTGCGGTGGCACGGGAAACGCGCCAGCTGCGGCGCTCAGTGCGGGTCGAGGCGCGTCTTCCGGTGGTGTTGCACCTGGCCAGTGGCCATGCGGTGCAGAGCTGGACCGCCAACCTGTCCATGGGGGGCGCCCTGGTGGAGGGCAAGCGCTCAGCCCTGGGCAGCGAGGTGGAGTGCCTGGAGATCACCTTCAATCGACGGGGGCTGATGTTCCCCGTGTGTTCGGTCAATGCTTCCGGTACCGATGACTCACTGCGCTTTCGTTTTGATGAGTTGCCGCTGCGCCAGCGCAGAGAACTGGTGCGGGTGGTCATGGGGCGTGCCGATGCCTGGATTCCCGAGGCACCGCATCCCCAGGACCGGCCATTGGCGTCACTGTGGCATGTGGTGCGCTCGGTGGTGGGACTGTTCTTCCACCAGTGGCAGCAGAAGGGGCTGCACTTCCGTAGCCCGGTGCGGGGGCTGACCCAGGGGCGCTTTAGCCGAGGTTGGCTGGCGCCGGTGATGCTGGTGGCCACCATCGTGCTCGGGGTATTGATGGTCTCGCACCGGGTCTGGGCCCAGGTCCCGGCGCCGACGATCGGCGTGACGCACGAGGCCGGCGGTTTTGGTGACGTGCCGGGTGACACCTCGGTACCGGGCGAGACGTTGCCTCCGCTGCGTTTCGGCGAGGACGGCCGGCTGGATCTGGACAGCGTCAGCCAGCCGTTGCAACCGACCCGGCGCGAGCTGTCGATCCCGTTGCTGGCCTCCGATCAGACCTTGCGCCTGACCCCGAACACCCGGCTTTCGGGCACTGCGTTCTCGCTGCGCGATGATGAGGTGGCGGTGGCTGCGTCGCTGTCGCTGTCGTTGTCACACAGTGACCTGCCGGCCGACAGCCAACTCGGGGTGCTGCTCAACGGCGAGACGCTTCAGACCATCGACCTTGACCAGTTCAACGCCGGCGGCATGACCCAGCGCCTGGATATCCCTTCGGCGCTGATCCTGCCCTTCAATCGCCTGGAGTTTCGCCTGCTGGGGCAGGCGACCCAGCAGTGCCACGGTGATGACCAGGCCGTTGGCAGGGTGGAGATCGCCCCCGAATCCAGGCTGGCCTTGACCCTGCAGCGGCTGCCGACCCCCGACGAGCTGGCCCGCCTGCCGAGGCCCTTCATCGATGCCGCGACGGCGGATGTCAGTCGGGTGGCGATGGTGATGGCCAGCGATGCGTCTGAGGCCCAGTTGCGCGGGGCGGCCATCATTGCCTCGCACTTCGGACGCTACGCCGAGGCCGGGCAGCTACAGGTCGATGCACTTTACGATCGCCTGCCGCTGGACAACGCCGTGGTGATCGGGCGCTCGGGGCAACGTCTGGCGGGCTTGACCCTGCCGCAGGTCGAGGGGCCGACCCTGTTGATGCGTCCCAATCCGCGCAACCCGCTGTTCAAGCTGCTGCTGGTGGTGGGCAACAGTGACGTCGAGGTGGCCCGGGCCGCCCGCGGTCTGGCGCTGTCGGGACTCGGGGAGAGTCTCGATAGCGCAGCGCCGGCGACGCTGAACGGCGAACGGCTGCGCCTTGATGACGAACGACTGAGCCCGCCAGCCCCTCGCGAGCCCTATGACGCGCCGCGCTGGGTCGATGTCGAAACCCCGGCCAGCCTGGCCTCGTTGGGCGAACCCGAGGGCTTCGTGGCACGCGGGCTGTCCGCCCGGGAGCACGCCCTGAGCCTGAGGGTGCCGCCGGATCTGTTCCTGTGGCCCGGTCAGAACTATCGGCTGAGGGTCGACTATCGTTTTCCCGACGAGCCCTGGCTCGATCCCATCGCCTCGAGCCTCGATGTCAGCCTCAACGGCGAATATCTCGCGGCCTTGCCGGTGGAGTCGGGCAAGGCGCTGGAGCGTCTGTGGCAACGTCTGGTCGGCGCCGGCCGGGAGCAGAGTGCCGAGGTCCTGCTGCCCAGGGACCTGCTCTACGGCAACAATCGCCTGCAGTTCTACTTTCACCTGGCGGTGGCAGACGGGGTCGACTGCGCGCCCGGGCTGGGTGAGGACGCCATCAGTCGAATCCTGCCCACCACCACGCTGGACCTGCGGCGGGCAGAGCACTTCAGCGTCATGCCGTCGCTGTCGTCCTTCGTCAGCGCGGGGTTTCCGTTCTCGCGTCAGGCGGATCTTGGCGCCAGCGTGGCGCTGGTGCCCGAGGCCCCCGACGAGAGCGAGCTGTCGGCGCTGTTGACCAGCGTGGGCCGTATCGCCGGCGCTACTGGCTATCCCGCCCTTGGCATCGAGGTGCGTCGAGGGCTTTCCCTCACCGGCGATTTGACCGACAAGGATCTGCTGGTGGTCGCCGACCTCGACAGTCTGGCGCAGACGTCGCTGTTCGACGCCGGCGTTTACCGGGCCGACGAAGGGCGTCTGGCGGTGGCCGAGGTGCCCTGGATGGAGCGCTGGCGCTACTGGCTGTTGGGTGACTGGCGGCCGCTGTGGCGAGAGGTGGCCCAGGCGCTGCAGGACAGCGAGGTGTCCCAGGGGCTGGTCAGCCTGCCGTCACCCTTGAACCGTTCGCGCTTCTTGGTCGCGGCGGTCGCCGACGACACCGAGGCGCTGCCGTCGCTGGTGGCGCGACTGGGCGACGATGAGGTAAGCCGCTCGGTGTATGGCGATCTGGCGCTGATTCCTGTCGAGGGCAGTGCCGAGAGCTTTCGCGCAGGGCCGCGTCAGGGCGTCGGTGAGATGCCCTGGCACATGAGGTTGCGCTGGATGCTGGGCCAGAACCTGGTGGCCATGGCGGTTCTGCTGCTGGTGGTGGTGACACTGCTGGGGCTGGTCTGCCACCGGGGACTGGCTCGCCGTGCTGCACGGCGCCTGCAGGGGGGCCAGGCCGACGCTCCTGAAGCCCAGGCCGACGCTCCTGAAGCCCAGGCCGACGCTCCTGGAGGCCGCGTCGACACCCCGGTGGCCGACGGCAAGGGACAGAGTGACAACACCAGGGGAGCGCCACGCCGATGAAACGCTTGCGTTTGTTCAAGGTTCGCCGCGCCGGTGCGGCAGGACTGCTGTCGTGCTCCCTGCTGTCATTGACGCTGTCTTCTGTTCCGGTGCTGGCGCAGGACCAGAGTCCGGCCCAGGCCCAGGGGACCGATCAGGCCCTGGCGCCGCTGTTCGAGCAGGCTCGCTTCTGGCGGGATCGGCAGCGCGCCGATCTGGCCGAGCAGTCCCTCGAGCGGGTGCTCGATGCTGACCCGGGCAACCGGCGTGCCCTCTACCTGCTCGCGGAATATGCGCTGACCGATGGCGATATGGAAAAGGCCAGCCGCTGGCAGGCGCGGTTGGCCGAGGTGGCCCCGGAGGATGACCGGGTCGAGGCGCTGGCGCAGGAACAGAAACTGCGGCGTGCCGACGGCCAGCGGCTGGCCGAGGCCCGCTCCCAGGCGGCGGCGGGCGACTACGCCGAAGCCATGGCCAGCTATCGGGCGGTGCTCGAGGACGACGCGGTTCCGCCGAGGCTGGCGCCGGAGGTCTACCTGACCCTGGCCGGTACCGACAATGGCTGGAGCGAGGCTCGCGACCGCCTGGCGGCGATGGCGCGTGAACATCCCGACGAGCCGGCGCTGGCCACCGCGCTGGGCCAGGTGCTGAGCTATCGTGAAGCCACGCGTCGCCAGGGTATCGAGCGCCTGGCCGAGCGCGCTGCGACCGGCGATGCGGCCGCCGATCGCGCCTGGCGTCAGGCGCTGGAGTGGCTCGAGGCGACCCCCGCAGACGAACATCTGTATGCCGCCTATCAGCAGGCGCACCCTGAGGATAGCCAGATCGCCGAGCTGTTCGCCGACAAGATGACCCTGCCGCCGGAACGTGAGGCGGCCCAGGCCAGGGCTCAGGGGTACGACAGCCTGGAGCAGCAGCGGCTGGACCAGGCCGAGGCGCAGTTCCAGCAGGTGCTCGAGCAGACCCCGGACGACGCCGACGCCCAGGGCGGACTGGGGCTGACCCTGCTGCGCCAGCAACGTTTCGCCGAGGCGCGAGACGTGCTGCAGCAGGCGATCCGGCTGGCACCCGAGCGACGCGACCAATGGCAGGCCGCCTACGAAAGTGCGGCCTTCTATGCTCGACTGGAGGAGGCGCGGGCCCAGGCCAGGGCGGGACGACTTAGGTGGATCAAAAAACCGACGATTCACTGTCGACAGAGTCGTCTGCGACACACTCAATGGTCAGCACACACTAGTGACGTTTTTTCCATGATCTTGGGTGTAGAATGCCGAGTTCATGCGGATTGGC